>DAITQE010000079.1:0-9732 GCA_036833235.1 Opitutus sp. | reverse complement strand
GCCGGAAATGCGGGCGAGGGCGCCCGCGCTCCCACGGGAGGATGCTCTCAGTGGAGACGGATCCAGTGGAGCGGTATAGGGCAACGGGCGCGTTAATTAAGATGCGCCGCGACGATCGCGCGGACGTCGTTGATGAAAGCATCAACGTCAGCGTTGGTCGTCGCCCACGAGCACATTAGCCGATATCCGTGGTCGCCGATGAATCGATAGAAACGCCAGCCTCGCGCTTCGAGCGCCGAGTAAAGCGACAGGGGCATTTCGACGAAAACGCCGTTCACCTCAGTTTCAACCACGGGACGAACTTGCGGCAATGCGAGTAGTTCCTTCGACAGCCGACGTGCGAGCGTATTTGCGTGCGTGGCATGACGCAGCCACGCGTCATCCTGCAACATCGCGATCCATTGTGCCGCTGCGAAACGCATTTTCGAGGCGAGCTGGCCGCCCTGTTTGACCCGGTACTCGAACTCGCGCGCGAGGTCATGATTGAAGAACACGACTGCTTCGGTCGACAGCATGCCGTTTTTCGTGCCTCCGAAACTTAGGACATCGACTCCTGCGCGCCACGTGATGTCCGCGGGTGCAAAGGTTTTCGCCTGCGCACTGCCGGACGAGATAGCTTCGGATTTCGAAAGTGCGGCGCACGCGTTGGCGAATCGAGAACCATCCATGTGCACGGACAGGCCGTGCTCGTGGGCAATGATCGCGAGGGACTTAATCTCATCTGGGGTGTAAACCGTGCCCCATTCCGTTGACTGGGTTAGCGACAACGCGCCCGGACGCGGATAATGGACGCCGTGACCTCGTTGTAGTGCGTGTTGGACGGCATCGAGCAGGAGTTTGCCGCGCGGTCCGGGGAGTGGCGTCACCTTTGCTCCACCGGTGAAAAATTCAGGAGCTCCGCACTCGTCGGTGTCAACGTGCGAATACTCGTGGCACAGAATCCGCATGTGCGGGCTGCGACAACCGGCCGCCAAGGCGAGCGCGTTCGCGGCGGTGCCGTTAAAGACAAGAAAAACATCGCAGTCTGTTTCGAACAAATCCCGGAAGCATTGCCGCGCCTGAGCGGTCAGTGGGTCGTCGCCATAGCTGGGTTCGCATCCGATGTTCGCGTCCGCGAGCGCGGCCCACGCTTCGGGGCAAACCCCTGCGGTATTATCGCTGGCAAACGTGTAGTTGGCGACATGTGACGGAATCGCGGACATGTAGAAGAGTGGAACAGCAAACCGGCTTTGCGGCTAACTGTTTTCGCGATTGGCAATGCGGATGCGACGCGGTTGCCTGTGGCGATCGATGAATGCCGCAGACGTCAACCTCTACCTCGTTGGATTCATGGGGACTGGGAAGACCACGATCGGTCGAGCGGTGGCCGTGAAGCTCGGATTCGAGCTGGCCGACAGCGATCAAGCGATTGAGCGGCAGCAGGGGCGCACGATTGCGGAAATTTTCGAGCGTGATGGTGAACCTGCCTTCCGGCAGTTCGAGCGCACCTACATCGAGAGCGGACATTCTCCTTCGCGAATGGTCGTCTCGTGCGGCGGAGGACTCGTGATTCCGGGGGGCATGTTGGAACTTCTTCTGTCCCGAGGCGTGGTGGTTTGCCTGCACGCCTCGATTGAAACGATTCTAGCCCGCACGGCGCGTCATCGTCATCGGCCGCTGCTCAACGTGGAAGATCCCGATGCGCGCGTGCGGGCGTTATACGCGCAACGCGAGCCGATCTACAAGCAGGCGGGCACGGTGATATTGACTGACTCGAGACCGCTGAACGATATCGTGGCGCACGTGATTCGAGCGTGGCGGCGCGACGCGGCGGATTTCGCGCGCCAGCACCCATGACCGAGCGACGCGAAGAGCTGCGGCGCAGACTGTTCGCGCTCGGGTTTGATGACGTGCGGTTCGTGGCGACCGTCGAACCATTGCCGGCAGATCCTTTGCGCGACTGGCTGCGAGAAGGCATGCACGGCGAAATGGCTTGGATGGAGCGTTCGGTCGACAAACGACTGGATCCGCAACAGGTGCTGCCGGGCGTTAAATCCATGATCTTGTTAGGCGTGAATTACTGGCGCGACCCGGTCAGAGGCGCGGCATCCATGTCGGCACAAACCAGCGCTGAAGCGGCCGATGGAGCTGGCGATGGAAATTTCGGAGCGACGTGGGCGCGTTATGCGCTCTATGAGGATTATCATGACACGATGAAACCGGCGCTCGTTGCGGCGGGACGGGTGCTCGAGGAACTGTACGCGCAAGGAAGCAGCGACTATCGTTATTATGTGGATACGGGGCCGGTGCTCGAACGGGGCTGGGCGGCGCGCGCCGGAATTGGTTTCGTCGGCAAGAACGCGATGTTGATTTCACGTCGTCACGGCAACTGGCTGTTTCTCGCCGCGATTTTGACGAAAATCGATTTGGGATCCGACGAACCGATCCGAAAAAAAATCTCCAATTCGGATGCGCCTGGCGAAACTGGGATCGGTTTGCTCTGTGGCAAATGCACACGCTGTCTCGACGCATGTCCGACGCAGGCTTTTGCGCGTCCGGGCATGGTCGATGCCAGGCGCTGCATTTCCTATCAGACGATCGAAAACAAAGGCGTCATCCCGCGTGAACTGCGCGCGGGAATCGGTCGGCGGATTTATGGGTGCGATGTCTGCCTCGAGGTCTGTCCTTGGAACCGATTTGCGCAACAAGGGCGAGAGCTGTTGTTGGTCGCTCGCGGCGATCTCGCAGGCGTGTCGCTGCGCGAGTTGCTTGAACTCACGCCTGCCCGATTCACGGAGCTGTTTCGCCGCACGCCGATTAAGCGGCTCAAGCTCGCAGGTTTGTTGCGCAACGCGTGTGTTGTCGCCGGAAATGCGGGCGATGTGTCCTTGCTCCCGTGCTTGCTGAAACTCGCGACCCACGAGCTTTCCATGGTTCGGGTACACGCGGTCTGGGCGGTCTTCCGCCTCGCGGGTGCCGCTCGAGCGCGTGAATTACTTGAAGCAGCACGCCAACGGGAAAACGACACAACCGTTCTCGCTGAATACACGTCGGAGGAGGATTCGTCCGCCTTCAGCCCGAGCGTGACCTAAATTTTGAAGATCTCGGACATCCGAGAGACAAATGCCGGCGGCGGTCGCGTGGGCCGCCCCTGTAAATCGCAGAACGCATGGCTGCTTTGGCCGGTTGCGAGCAATTCGTCTCCCCGACGCACCTCGTATTCCAGCCGGATACGCAGCATTGGCTTTTCGCGAATGGTCGCGACGATTACCAGCACGTCGTCGTAAACCGCCGGGCGAATAAATTTCGCGGCCACATCCAAAACTGGGATACGATAGCCATCAGCCTCCAGTTGCCGATACGGGAAGCCTTGCTCACGAAGCAGCTGTGTCCTGGCGACTTCGAACCACGGAAGATAGTTCGCATGATAGACGATGCCCATCATGTCGGTCTCCGCATAGCGGACCGTAACGCTCGCACGAGTCTCGATCACGAGGCAACGTCGAGCGGCTGAAACAACGCTTCAGCGGACTTCGTCCAGCAGTTGCGGGTCGCCCATTCGCGACCGGCATCGCCCAAGCGGTGCCGCAAATCTTCGTCGAACACGAGTTGCTCGAAAGCGGCTGCAAGTTGTGCCGGGCGGTTGGGCGGCACGAGCAGACCGGTCACGCCGTCGAGTACAGCTTCCGCCACGCCGCCGACATCATGGGCGACGACGGGAAGCCCGTGCGCGGCTGCTTCCAAATAGACCAATCCGAAGCCTTCGATGCTGCGTCCATGATTGACACTGGTCATCGCGAAGATGTCGGCGCGTTCGTAAACGTCCGAGAGTTCGTTGTCCGGCAGATTGCCCAGGAAACGAACGGTGAGATCGGGCTTCCGAGCGGCGGCCTCGCGCAATATCTCCTCGTAGTTGTCTTTGTTCTGGCCGGCGACGATCCAGTATTCCAGCCGGGCCCGAACCTCCGGCGCGAGGGTTTGCAATGCCTCGAGCGTGGCGAGCTGGCCCTTGCGCGGGTGGAGGCGGCCGACGGTAAGAACGATGATTTTGTCTTTCGGCGTGGCGCGTCGGCCGGACACGACCGCAAAGTCGGTGCGGAGCGCGCCGGGAGTGAGATAGATCTTATTTGCTGCTTCGGGAAAATGAGAGAGCAGCAGTTCCTGCGTGTAATTGGTGAGGGTGGTAACTCGTGAGGCGCGTTTGATCAGCCGACGCGCCAGCTCGCGCCGCCAGGGCCGATGAGCGAACTTCAAAATCTCCGAGCCGTGGAACGTGAGGACCAACCGTGCCGGGCAAAATGTGCGAAAGAACTGCAGGAGCATCATGGTCATCATCGGGCCGGGCTCCGGCAGATAGACCACCGCGTGACGCAATTTCCGGCGGGCCCGGATCAGCTCACAAGCGAGCAAGAACTGGCACCAAAGACCGTGGGTGCCTTTCAGCGGGAGGCGGCGCAGGCGAAATGGCCACGGTTTTTCGCTCGTATTGTCCCGGCTGGCCTGAGCCCAAACCTCGAGATTGTAGCCCAGGCCGATGCTCGCTTTGGCTATCTCCTCCGTGAAGGTGGCGATGCCACCACGCATGGGATAGAATTCATGCGTGATGAGAAAGATATGTGGATTTATGGCAGCGTTGCTCGATTCAGTCATCTGCGATAGACTGTGCATGGACGGGCGACAAAGTTTTCCGAGGGAACGAGGTAATGCAGCTCTGGTCAACTGGCAATGCTACCGAACGCGCCAGTTGACCGTTGGTTCCCTTCCGCGGAAACCCCTGAGCCACCCGCACCGGGTAAACAATTAGGGTTTACATTCCAGCAGCCCAGAACAAACCTAACACCACTACCGATGTCTGAAGCACTCTCTCATAGCGCGGGGCCAACGAAGCCATTTCCCGTGCTGGCAAAACCGTTCGCACCAGAGGACGAAACCGCTCTACGGGAGGGGCTTAAACGATGCTCACCCTCGACGTTTGAAGCAGCGGTTCAGTTTCGGAAGACGGGGAATCCCGAACACGTTCCCGCCGTGGTTATCGGTGTGATCGAGCGATTTGTAGAACCCGATCTGCGGGTGAAATTAAAAGACGCGGATGACGATCTGCGCCTGATCGAAGACTTGGGCATCGATTCGCTCACGATGATGGAAATCGTGATTCTGGTAGAAGACGTTCTTCAGCTTTCGATTAATAACGACGAGTTGCGCAATCTTCGCACGGTTGGCGACGTGAAGACATTTATCGACTGCAAGATTCGCGATCTGCCGCTGCCCAAGCCCACCAAGTTTTTGCCGATCGAGCATATCGGAGCGGTGATGCCGATTCAGCCGCCGTTTCTTTTCCTGAACGAAGCTTCCGTGAGCTCCAGTGGCGCCAACGGAAAATACAAAATTTCAGGTCAGGAGTTTTTTCTGCAAGGACACTTCAAGGACAATCCCGTTCTGCCCGCGTCGATCATGCTCGAAGCCTTGGGTCAGCTCGCCGTCCTCTTTTTGCTCGAAGGCTTGATCGTGGAGCCGGGTAAAGTGGTAAGTCCACAGACGATTTTCTTCACTGGTTGTGAAGGCGTTCGCGCCCACCGCCTGTGCAAACCAGGAGATATTCTCACGCTTTCGATCAAGCCAAAGCGCATGAAGATGCCGCTCGCAACGTTCGAGGGTTCGATTCGCGTGGGCCAGGAAAAAGCAGCCATCGCGGAAGAGATCACGTTGACGTACGGTTTCGCGGATGTCGCGACTGAGCCCCAACCGGCAGAAATTAACGGCGCGGTCACGCCGGCTACGGCCGCAGGCGATTCGAGCAATCCTCCGCTGCGCGCCGCGATTGGAGCGTAGCTCGTGGCTCGAAATCTCGCGACGACGTAGCGTGGTCAGTCTGACCGCGACGAGCACGGGCCGGCTGCTCATGCTACGGGGCTCCGGCTCCCGGTCAGGACGACTTGGGTATAAAATTTGGGCGGCACGCGCATGCCACGTTAAACACCGTCTCCGACAAATCGGAGATGCGGCCTCTGACGTTTTTGATTGATCGCGCGTTGACCAGCTCCCACGAAGCGCCTTGATTTTCGGCCTTGATCTGCCGAGCTGACTTGACGGTCGCCCCCTCGGAAGTCCTCGCTGTATCCATATTTGTTATGCCTCGCGTTTTCATCACAGGGCTCGGATTCGTCACCAGCATCGGCAACGATGCTGGCACCGTTTCGAAAAATTTACGCGAGTTGCGTCATGGCTTTGAGACGTATCCGCCCTTTCAGAAACCAGATATTCCGTGCAAGGTCATCGGCACCGTAAAGGATTTTAGCACTGATTCCGCGGATCAGGAGGACTGGACGTTTCCGTCTCGATATAAAATCAAGCGGGAGCTCTTGCGCACGATGGCGCCGAATGGCCTTTTCGCGCACTGCGCGATGGTTCAGGCGATCGAAGATGCACGTCTTCAGGAAGCGGATGTGTCCAACGCTGAGACCGGCCTTTATGCGGCCTCTGGCGGCTCGCCATTCCTCACGAATTACCATCACGACCGATTGCAGAAACTCGGCGTCATGCGTTGTTCGCCCCTTGGAATCGTCGCGTCCATCGTGGGCACGCTGAATTTTAATCTTGTGGCGGCGTTTAAAATCCACGGTTCGTCGTGCGGATTTTCGTCCGCCTGCGCTTCCTCCGCTCACGCCATTGGGTTCGCCTTCGACGACCTCGTGCTTAGCCGGCAAAAAAGGATGTTCGTCGTCGGTGGCGAAGACGGGAATACCGACGCGATTCTGCCGTTTGCCGGAATGCGCACACTTTCACTGCAAACTAATCCCGACCTCGCATCCCGCCCGTTTGATATCGGCCGGGATGGATTTGTTGGGACCGGCGGCTCGACCGTTTTGGTCTTGGAAACCGAAGACGAAGTAAAACGACGTGGTGTGGTCCCGTATTGCGAAATACTTGGCTGGGGCCAGGCGTCGGACGGATACAATGTGGCGATTTCGCACCCCGAAGGTGACGGATCTGTCGCGGCGATGACGCGTGCCATACGAGCGAGTGGCATCACTCCAGCAGACGTCGACTACGTGAACGCCCACGCAACCTCCACGCTCATCGGCGATGTTTCCGAGGCTCGAGCGCTTCGCGAAGTTTTCAAGGATCGCCCTGACGGCCCGGCCATCAGCAGCACCAAAGCGCTCACGGGGCACGGTCTCTCCCTGGCCGGCGCGATGGAGAGTGCGTTTTGCGCACTCGCGATGCGCGAGGGCTTCATGCCGGGTTCAGCTCACATCACACAGCTCGAACCGGCCTGCAATGGATTGCGGATTCTCCGGCAGACGGAGCCGGTGGCGCCGAAGATTGTGTTGAAAAACAGCAGTGGATTCGGAGGCGCGAATGTCGCAATCGTGTTCAGACAACCGTGAAACGCACGGTTGGCAGTCGGATCTTTGGGCGGCGGATTAATTCAGTGCTCGCGCGGAACGGCACCGATTTTGGGAGCGCGGTGAACGAACCCGGATTACTGGCAGCTGGCCGCTTTGGACACGTATGAGTGAACTCGCCGAGCTTTATCCACAGGCGTTCCTTACTGGCGCGAGCGCGGGTCTTGGACGTGCATTTGCGGAGCGACTGCTGGCCGAAGGTGTTCGCGTGTGGGGGACGGCGCGGGATGCAGGTCGCCTGACTGAACTCGCTTCGCGATTCCCAGCACTGTTCACGCCGGTCGTGCTCGATCTTGGCGACCCCGACGCCGGTGAGCTTGCATTTCAGCGTGCGGCCAAATCGGCGGGAGGCGCGTTCGACCTTTTGATTAACAATGCGGGCTACGGCGTTTTTTGCGGGTTCGACAGCGCGGATTTTTCAGTCTGGGAACGCCAGCTGGCCACTATGCTTGCGACGACGTTGCGTCTTTCTCACACCGCCCTGCGCGGGATGCGTGGGCGCAACCGCGGTTGCATCGTGAATGTTTCCTCGCTCGCCGTGGAATTTCCGCTGCCCTTCATGACTGGTTATAATGTCGCGAAAGCGGGTTTGTCGGCTTTCAGCGAAAGTTTAATCGTTGAAACTCGTGACACCGGTATCAGGGTAATTGATTTTCGTCCGGGTGACTTTCGGACCGACTTCAACCAAGCCATGCAATCCGTTTCTCCAGTTTCATCTGCGCCAGATACGCCCGCGGCGCGCGCGTGGTGTGCGCTGGAAAAAAATATGAGCACGGCTCCGCTGCCCGCTCGCGCCGCAGCTGATCTCCATCGCGCGCTGTTGCGTCGTCGCAGTGGGACGGTGCGTTCAGGCTCGTTTTTTCAGGCGCGAGTGGCGTCGTATTGTTCGCGATTACTTCCGGCGGGAATCCGCCGACGAATTGCGGCGAGCTATTTCGGTCTCTGACGTGGCGAAGCTCCGTATATTGGTGCTGACGTCCAGCACCGGCGGCGGGCACGATGCCCGCGCTGAAGCATTCGCCGAATGGTGCTTCCAGCTCTATCGGCATGATGTCGAGGTGCAGATCGAGCAGATGCTCGAAAAATCCTCGATCGTAAACCGCTCGGGCGTCCGTCTCTACAACCGCATCCAGCGCAGTGCGCCTTGGGTGCACAAACTGTTTTACGCGGTCGTGGAGCTGTTGAGCTATTTGAACCGTCGCCGTGTCACGTTCGGTGAACGCTACTATCTCGAAGTGCTGCGGACCTTTCGTCCCCATTTGGTTTTTAGTGTGCACGACTGCTTGAACCGCGGCTATTTTCAGCTGGCGCGGAAAGTTCTCGGGGAGGAACGCGTCCGCTGCGCGACTTACTGCGGCGAGTTTTCGGGCGGGTGGGGTTACTCACGCAACTGGATCGAACCGACCGCGGACCTCTATTTTTCCCGGACGGAAACGGCCCGTGACTTCGCCGTGAAACGCGGCATCCGACCCGAACGATCCCGCGTGCGCGGCTCACTGATGTTGCCCCGCGCTTTCTCGGAAGTTCTCAGCGCCACGGACCGTGAGGTTTTTCTCAGCAAGAAACTCGGTCTCGATCCACAGCTATTCACCGTTTTTCTGGCGACGGGCGGAAATGGTGCGCATAACCATTTCGATTTGCTGCCAGCGCTTTTGCACCATGCCGACAAGGTGCAGGCCATCGTCATCTGCGGTCGAAACAAAGATGCTTACAACGAGCTTCTTCATTGGCGCGCGAATCATCCTGAGTTCAATTGTTACGTTGAAGGCTTTTCCGAGATCGTTCATCTGCTCATGCAGGTCAGCGATGTCATCGTAACCCGAGGCGGTACGACGACGTGCGCGAAAGCGCTGCATTTCAGATGTCCGATCGTCTTCAACGCCTTTGGTGGAATCATGCCGCAGGAAGAGTTGACGTGGAAATTTTTCCGCAACGGCGCCGGCTGCCGAAAAATCGAAAACCAAAGCGACTTCGCGGCGATTATCGATGAGTGGACCGCGAATCCGGCGACGTACGCGATGGAGCGGGAAAATTTTCTCCGGCTACGCTATGAAGAAGATCCAACCATTCTGATCGACGAACTGGTGGGGTTGGGCAACGAAGTGGCCAAGGCAAAGGTACGGCGGCGCGCGTTTCCCCCGGCCAATGGAAACGGCAACGGAAACAAGCGGGCCTGATTTCATCCACTGAGCGGCTTGATGGGAGCGCGGACGCCCTCGTCCGCTTTCGGCCCGAAGCGGGCGGGACCACGGTTTTCCGGTACGGTTTCGCAGGTGTAGGCTGCCAGCTCGCTGGCGCGGTTTGAGCGCGAGCAAGCTCGCGGCCTACGGGAACCGTGAGTTGCAAC
>DAITQE010000078.1:0-9844 GCA_036833235.1 Opitutus sp. | reverse complement strand
GCTCCATGCCGCTCACCAGTCCACCAGTCGACAGAACCTTGCCAAGATTCCAGAACATGCCTTGCACGCCCGCGAGTGTCGCCTGGGTCCGCTTGTTGAGCGCGGTCAGATAAATACCATCGCCACAAATATCCTGCGTCGATGACGCGAACGCCGCCACCCAAAGCAAAATGATCGTGATCTGAAAATATCCCGGCAATGGCAGACACATCGCCACGCCGGCAAAGAGCAGCCCGATCAGAAACTCCATCGTGAGCACGAAGAATTTCTTCGTGCGGTACATATCGAGAAACGCCGCCCAGAGCGGCTTCAGCGACCAAGCGACCACTATGCTCCCAAGCGAAACCGTGATCTGGCCATCGCTGAGGCCGAGCGACTTGAACATCGTCGCCGTCGTGTTGTTGATCACATTGAATGGAATACCCATCGCGAGATAGAGCGAGGGCACCCAAAACAAGGGGTGGCGAATCAGGGAACGCGTTGAAGTCATCGAATAAGCCGGACTCTAACCGTAGTGGGGCAAGGCGGAAGAAGTATTAGAGCCGGAGGCGACGCCACCATGCAGGACTCGAAGTGCGCGCACATCCAGCTGCCACTCTAACGATAGCGTAGCAAGCCGGAGGTTACTTGGAACTCGCTTCGATTTCATGCAGCTCCACGAAAAAAGCCAGGGGCACGCCTTTCGGTATCTGCGGTGGCCAGTTCTGGTCTTTGAAGGCGAGCTCCGGGTTCACCACGTACGAGCAGGCTATGATCGCGCTTCAAGTGCTTAATCGCTTCCGCGCGCCGCCGTTCTCCGGACAAGCAGACCACGCCAGCCGGCTGCAAACCTGGGAGCGTCGCGTTGAAAGCGCGAATTCGCTGCTCTCCCGAGCCGACGCGCTGCCTGCCTTGAGAGAAATTTACCGACAAGCAATCACTCTTGCCCCCGATGATTGGATACTAGCGCGGAACGCCGGAGCGATGCTGGTCGCACGCCAATCTCCTGCGGAAGCGCTGCCGTTGCTCGAGCGGGCGAACGCGTGGATTGATGACGATATCGACACACTTGTCGCGCTCGGCTGGGCCCATCGCGCGCTCGGTCAGATGACTGAAGCAGATGCTGTATTCGAACGGGCGCGACGATTGGAACCGCGTTATCCCGGCTTGCCCGAAACCGCGCCGGCGGTGCACTGAGCTGCAGCGCTGATCTACGCGACGTCCGCTTTTCGCCAACCCTCGATAAACGTCAGTATCTCCGATCGCCCCTTCTTGGTCTTGATCGAGCTGGTGAATATCTCGGGCGCCGTGGCGCGCCACTCCGTCATACTCGCCTTGAACAAATTGATGTTGTTATGCGTCTGCTGCGCGGACTGCTTGTCTGCTTTGGTGAACACAAGCACGTGCGGCACACCGGTGTCGGATAGCCAGCGGAGGAAATCCAAATCGATTCGCTGCGGCGGAAGCCTTGAATCGATCAGCACGAAAACGCCCCGAAGATTCTCTCGTTCTTCAAGGTAATCTGCCACAGCTTCATTGAAATCAGCACGCGTATTCCGGTCGACATGCGCATAGCCATAACCGGGCAAATCAACGATTTTCCAGGCATCATTGATCCGGAAAAAATTGATCAACTGAGTCTTTCCCGGCGTCGCAGAGACTTTCGCCATATCCTTTCGCTCGACGAGGAGATTGATGAGTGACGATTTCCCGACGTTGGACCGCCCGATGAAAGCGAACTCGGGCAATGCCGATGCCGGACACGCCTTAAGGTTGGGCGCACTCATTTCGAAGACGGCGGATTTGATTTTCATAGATTCGGCATTTGAGCGAACGAACTTATTCATCCAAATCGGCGTATGCGAGTCTAGGGAAAGGTTGCCCCGCGGGGTTGCTGGCATCACTTCTGCGGAATCAACCGGCGATCAAGCAAACCGCCGGACTACGCACGACGTGAACACCGCCCTCGCCCATTTCAGCCTCGCCGATCTCGAGCAACGTCTCACTGCGTGGTCTTATAAACCAAGCCACGCGCGCCGGTTGCTTCGGAAATTCTACGCGGAAGGCGGCGCCGCCGATTGGTCCGCACTCGAACTCCCTCGTGGTCTGCCCGAGCGACTGGCCTCGGAGCCGGTGACCGACGCCCCGTCACTCGTAACACGACAAGTCGCCACTGACGGGACCACAAAACTTCTGCTCCAGCTGCGAGATCGTCGCACCGTAGAGTCTGTGCTCATGCCAGACTTCCGGCCCGACCGCGCGGCCGGCTGCATCTCCTCGCAAGTTGGCTGCGCGATGGGTTGCGATTTTTGCGCCACGACGAAAACCGGTTTCGAGCGTAATCTAACCGCGGGCGAAATCGTGGAGCAATTCCTTGCCCTTCGGCGCGAGGCGAGGGCGGCCGGCCGCAAACTTCAGACGATCGTTTTCATGGGGATGGGTGAACCGCTGTTGAATCTCGACGCCGTGCTGACCGCCGTTCATCGCCTCGCCGATCCGCACTACGGCGCGCTCGGTTGGCGACAAATAACGGTTTCTACCGTGGGCATCGTCCCTGGAATCGATGCACTCACGGCAACCGGACTCAACTTTCACCTCGCGGTCTCATTGCACGCTCCTGATGACGCCACGCGCGCGAAGCTCCTGCCCATGGGCAAACGTTTTCCGATCGCGGAGATTCTCGCCGCCGCCGACCGCTTCCAAGCGTCGCGGGGCCGACCGGTCACGATCCAGTATTGTTTGCTTCGCGGCGTAAACGATTCACGTGAGCACGCTCACATGCTCGCCGCTGTGCTCGGTACGCGTCGCATGCACGTCAATCTCCTCCGCTACAACCCAACCGGTCTCAGCCTCCGTGGTGTATCCTATGAGCCAACACCGGATGAAGCGGCCGAAGCGTTCGCCGCCGAGTTACGCCAGCGAAAGATCGTCGCCCATTTCCGCCGCTCACGTGGACCTGACATCGACGCTGCGTGCGGGCAGCTCCGGCGTCGGCTGTCGGCGTAGTGCCCGCCCCGCGCGCGCACTCGAGCCCTCGCCCCCCAGCCAAGCATGCAACCCGTCTCGCCGACGGGCGGCATCATGCAGTAAATTGGACAGAGGTGATCTGACTTTCGGGCTCTCAATCCCAGACTCTCGGCTCTCAACTGAATTCTTGCGCCTCAGTGCGAGTTCCCGTTGGCGTGCCTCATCTGATGGGTGGACGCCGCGTCAGACTTGACAGGCACGTTTGGTCTTGGGGGCGGCATTTCCCCGGTATGAAATCCGGAATCGTCTTCATATCCGTCGACCGCTCGCCAATAGCTCCAAATCAGGACCGCAGCCCCTCCGATTAGCAACAAGCCGACGACGACGAGGAATAGGAATAGGATCATCGCGGTCGGTCTCCTCTCTTGGTTTACGTATGCATCGGCCTGCCGCAATGAAGCCCGGCGCGTGCCGAGCCTATGATTCGAGGATTATTGGCAGGCCTCGCAGGTTTCGCCATTTCGCATTGCTTCAATGCTGCAGGCGGTTTTTTCCGCGTCGGTGTAAACGCGCTTGGCGGTGCCCACCGGCAGTGAGCTTTCACTCCTGAGCTTTTCACCAACCGCCTCCACCGAGTGCGACCCACCGGTATCGCCGCTGTTCTGGCCGCCGTCCTGGCCTTCCTTGATGGCACCGCGAACTTCCTTTTTCATCGAGATCGTAGCCTTCTCGATATTGGAAGCACCCAAACTGCGGAGGTAGTACGTGGTCTTCAAGCCGGCGTGCCAGGCAGCGCGATACATGTGGCTCAACGTTTTCAAGTCCGGCGTTTTGATCCACAAGTTGACCGATTGCGCTTGATCGATCCACTTCTGGCGGCGCGCGGCCGCTTCAATGATCCATTTCGGATCGATATCGAACGCGGTGAGATATCGAGCCTTGAGATCGGACGGGATCCGCTCGACGTCCTTCAACTCACCGTCGAAATATTTAAGATTGTCGATCATGTCTTGGTCCCACAGACCGCGTGCTTTCAGGTCCTTCACGAGGAACGGATTCAGGACAATGAACTCGCCCGACAGGTTCGATTTGACGAACAAGTTTTTGTAAGTGGGTTCGATGCATGGGGACGTCCCCGTAATATTCGAAATCGTAGCGGTCGGCGCGATCGCGAGGACATTGCTGTTGCGCATCCCCTGCGTCGCGATCTTGGCCCGCAGCGGCGCCCAATCCATGCGACCGCCCCGGGGGACTTCGACAGGAACTCCCCGTTCCTGCTCGAGCAAATCGAGCGTATCCTGCGGAAGGAGACCGCGATCCCACTTCGAACCCTTGTAAGTCGAATAGGTGCCGCGCTCGGCCGCGATGTCCGAGGATGCTTCGTAGGCATAGTAGGCAATGGCTTCCATCGCCTCGTCGTTGAACTCGACGGCTTCGGTCGAGGCAAACGCGTGACCGCGAAGATAGAGCGAGTGCGCAAGACCCATGACGCCAAGGCCGATCGGGCGATGGCGGCGGTTGGACGTTTCGGCCGCCTTCGTCGGGTAGAAATTAATATCGATGACGTTATCGAGCGCGCGCACCGCCGTGCGAATCGTTTCCCGCAACTTCGTGTGATCGAGCTGGCCATCCGGCAGCAGATGCGAATCGAGTATGATCGAACCGAGGTTGCAGACGGCGGTCTCGTCGTTCGACGTGTTCAGCGTGATCTCCGTGCAGAGATTGGACGAGTGAATGACGCCGACGTGATCCTGCGGGGAGCGAACATTGCAGGCGTCCTTGAACGTGATCCACGGGTGGCCGGTCTCGAATAGCATCGACAGCATTTTCTTCCAGAGCTCAAGGGCCTCGACCTTGTGGCCGTGGATTTTGCCCTCTTCGGCAAGCTGCTCGTAGCGGACGTACGCTTCCTCGAATTTCTTACCGTAGAGATCGTGGAGATCCTTGACCTGGTTCGAGCGAAACAGTGTCCACGTGCCGCGGGCCTCCATGCGTTTCATGAACAAGTCGGGAATCCAATTCGCCGTGTTCATGTCGTGCGTGCGGCGCCGGTCATCTCCCGTGTTTTTGCGCAGCTCGAGGAACTCGAAAATATCGTTGTGCCACGTTTCCAAATACGCGCAGCCAGAACCCTTGCGCTTGCCCCCCTGATTCACCGCCACGAGCTGATCGTTGTGCAGCTTCAGAAACGGAATGACTCCCTGCGACTCTCCATTTGTGCCGCCGATGTAGGCGCCGGTGCCGCGAACCGCCGTCCACGAACCGCCCAGGCCGCCGGCCCACTTCGAAAGAAAAGCGTTCTCGGCAATACCGCGGATCATGATCCCCTCGATGGAATCGTCGACGTAGTACAAATAGCAGGACGAAAGTTGCGAGTGAAGCGTGCCCGAGTTGAAGAGTGTCGGTGTGCTCGAGCAGAATCGGCGTGACTTGTAGAGTTCGTAGAGTGCGGTGACTTTCGATTCGCGATCAACGGGTTCATCGAGGAACAGCCCCATGGCAACGCGCATCCAGAAGAACTGTGGCGTCTCGATTCGTCGCGAGGGTTTTTTGGTTTTGTCGATGATCAGGTAGCGATCGTAGAGCGTCTGGATGCCCAAAAAGTCGAACTCCATGTCCGACGACGGGTCGAGCGCAGCTGCCAATTTCTGCAGGTCGTACTCGAGCAGGCGCGGGTTGAGTCGCTTGATGGCGACCCCGTATTCGAGATATTTCCGGAACGCTCGCTGATGAGCGGCCTTCAGCGCACCGATGCCGTCGCGCTCGATATTCCAACCGAGGATTTCCTCGTACAAATAGGTGAGTTGAATCCGACCGGCGAACTTCGCAAAATCAGCGTCTTTTTCGATCAACGTCTTCGAATTGAGGATGATCGTCGCATCGAGATCCTTCTGCGAAATCTGATCATACACTGACCGGCGGAGTTCCGCCTCGACCTGGTCATTGGAGAGGCAGAGATCCAGTCCGATGCGGGCAAATTCGATTCGTTTCCGCAGATCCGCGCCGTCCCAAAACACGTTCGTGCCGTCGACGCGTTTGACGACGATCATCGATGCCTGACCTGGAGCAACGCCGACCGTTGCTTCGGCAGACTCGACCACAGCCGACTCGGAGCCAGCCTCGCGGGCTGCGGCGCGTTGTGCACGGAAAAGGATGTAAGCCTCGGCTACCTTAAAGTGGCCGGCCTTCATGAGTTCCTCCTGTACCATATCCTGAATCTCCTCGATGTGCACAAATGACTGTTTCGAAGAATGGACTCGTTCTTCGACAGCTTTGGTGATCGCGACCGCCGGTGCCGAATCGCGCTGCAGCGAGAGGAATGTTTTCCGGACCGCGATCTCAACTTTCTGCGCGCTCCACGGTACGACTTGGTTGTTGCGCCGAATCACGCGAAAGGCCGACACGGCGGTGTCGCGATTGATGGAAATTTTGCGCGCGCGGTTCAGCAGCAGACTCTTGGCAACGAAGTAAGCGTTGTTGTCGACGAGGGTTTTCTCGATGAGTTCGTAAAGTGAATTTAGCGTCAGCCGAAGGGGCGACGTCGACCGCGCGAGATGCGTGAGATTGGCGGCAAACTCGCCGCAGATTCGAACGATCCAGGCACGGTTGGCGTCGTTGAAAATGTCCGTTTCGCCTCGCGCGAGGCAGACGTTGGTCAGCGCTTTTCCGAGCGTGTCGGCAACTTCGGCCAGCGCGAATCGCTCCTCACCGTGCGGGCACAGCAGGATAACAGGCGGGACCTCGATGGCTTCCGACGTGAGCAAATCACGCCAGGCATAATGGGGTTTTTGATCGGTCGGAGTGTGGACGGTGCGCTTTAGGGCGAGGTCGTGCGCGAGGGTTGGGTTACTCATGGCAGTGGCGGTGGAGGACTCGGATGGTGTTACGAAACAGAGAATCGCAGGAGAAATGAAACGACAGCAGCGTGCACGTGTTGGTACGCCGGCAAGCTCGAGATTGAGAACGGAAAACGGTAACGGGTTGGAAAGCAAAGCGGGTTCACGAATCAGAAGATTCGCTCCCGTTTTTTTTTGGGGAAAGGATCAACGCCGGCTGAGACGTAGCGACGCCGCGCAGTCGACTTCAGAATGGTCGATGAATCAGAGCTCGTCGTCGGCCGCGACGTTCAAGGAGGAAGCTTTTTGGTACTCGGTCACTCGACCCTCGAAGAAGTTTTGTTCCTTCTTGATGTCCATCATCTCGGCGAGCCAGGGCAGCGGATTCTTAACGCCGCTGGCGAGAGGCGCGAGGCCGCAGCCTTCAAGCCGACGGTCCGCGATGTAATCGATATAGGTTAGAAATTCCTCGATCGCCAGCCCCACGGCATTTACCGGCAGGCAGTCGCGAATGAATTCTTTTTCGAGCGTGATCGCCTCGCGCATCAAGCCCCTCAGCTCGTCTTTGAATTCCGCCGTCCAGATCTCACGATTCTCTTCCACCAGATCCATGAACAAATTTCGGAAAACTTCGATATGGTTTGATTCATCGCGCAAGGTGTACCGGAACATCTGCCCGATGCCCGGAAATTTGTTCTGGCGGTAAAGGGACAACACCATGCCGAAGAGACCGTAGAATTGGGTGCCCTCCATGCATTGGCCGAAGACGAAAATATTCTTCGCGAGGAGCCGCTTGTTCTCGGGCAGCGTGAGATCGAGATCACGCCTCAAAGATTTGGATACGTTCGTGACGAACTCGTTCTTGTGTACGATCGTGGGCACATCCTCAAACATCGCTTCGCACTCGTGGGGATTGATCCCCAGCGAGGCGATCATGTAGAGCAGGGAATCCGCGTGAATATTCTCTTCGTGAGCATGGCGGCCCAGCACCAGTTTGAGTTCTGGCGCAGTTACGAGTTCGCGAACGACATGCTGGATGTTGTCGCCGACTATGCCCTCGGCCGCAGAAAAATAACCGATGCCCATTCGAATGATCCAGCGCTCCACGTCTGAAACGGCTTTTTCATCCCGCCACTGCTCGATGTCCTTGCCCATTGGGATGTCCTCGGGTTCCCAATGGTTGGCCTTCATCTTGCGATAAAGATCATAGGCCCACTGGTATTTCAGCGGGAGCAAGTTGAAGCACATGGTCTCCCGGCCGTTGATCACCTTCTTGGCCGCGAACGCGGCTTCCGCCTTGGCTTGATCGAGCACGAAAGTCTTGGTGCCGACTTGGAAAATTTTGTGCATGGCTGGCGGACGAGAAAAGACGTGTGACGGGTTGAACAATGGGTTCTTTGACGCAGTCGAACGCTGAGCGAACAAAAGTTGTTAGAACTTATTGACGGGTTGTTGACCACTACAGGATGTGGTCATCACTCGCGGCGACCACAACCTATTGGTCTCTGCCAATTCCCCGTCAATAGGTTTGTGATGTTTCGCCCGTAAAATTTAAGCGATTTTAGACTTGCCCGCCGATGGGCGAGAAATCGCGAAGCAGGCGATTTGGGTGGGCGGGAGCGCGCGGTCCATTGTATCGGGAAACCGGACGCGGCAACGGGTTGAGCGCGCGTCGTTCAGCGCGCGAACTTCCGAGTGAAGGCCAATAACGATCCGGCGCTGGGACGGGATTTTATCGGAATCGAGCGATCCAAAAAAAGCGGCCGCCCGAGGGCGGCCGCTGATTGGAGAGATCGGGCGCGAAACCCGGAATCAGAATTTCACCCGCAGCCCGACCTGAACTTGCCAGCGGGAATAGTCGGTCAAGTAGCTGAGCGAGCCTTTGGTGCTCGAGTTGAACGCGTATTTATACTGGTTTTTCGCCGCATCGTAGGTGGCGCCCGCGACCGTGTAAGTGTAGGGGAAGAAGGCGTCGTCCAGCCGTCCCCATTCCCGGTCGAAGAGGTTCGCGAAATTCAGCACGTTCACATAGAGCTCGGTCCGTATGGATTTGTAGATCGGAAGTTCCTGAGTGAAGCGCAGGTCAAGGGTGTTGTTCCAATGCACCGTGGCATTGTTGCGGGGCACGACCTTGCCGGAATAAAGCTTCAGGTCCGTGCTATTCACGAAGGCAAAAAAGGCGTCGCGCTCCGCGGCGTTCGCCCAACTCACCTTCGGGTCGTCTGGCCCGGTGGGCACGTAGAACAGGTCGTTGCCGACAAAGCCGTCGCCGTTCGCGTCGCCGCGGAAGACGTAGCTGTAAGGCCGGCCACTGGTACCCTGATACAACACGCTGATCGTTGTCGGAAAGCGCTTGATCCATTCAAACTTGCGGGTGACGACGGCGATGATCCGATTTGCCTGGGCGTACGGCGAGCGGGCAGCCTTCGCTTCATTCGGGTTATAAATCGGCCGGGTGTAGTAATTCGACTGGGCGATCGAGGAGGTCATCGGGCTCACGTCCGTCGAGAAGGCGCGGGTGTAAGCGAGGGACGCTGACCAATTGTGCTTCATCGGCCGCGCCAATTGCACCGTGACGCCATGCGATTCGCCGGCTTTCGCGTCGGTCAACTGGAAGACGTCGGCAAAGGCGGGATTGGCATAATAGTCAGGCTTACTGTAGGGATTGCCGTTGCTGAACCCGCGCGCCGAGGAACTCGTGCCAGTGGCGACGGTCGGTGCGGCGTAGAGCAGGCGTCCGTCCGGCGTGGTTCCGATCGGCTTCAGGTTCAGGTCCTTGATGAAGGGCGCCTCGGTCATGACCAGTTCGTTGAACTCGGCGGTAAAGGTGAGTCCGAAGAACGGCAGCTTGCGATCGATAGCGAGGTTTCCTTTCCACGCGACGGGCTGGCGGAAGTCTGGATCCGTAACGTTGACGATCGGGGCGGCGCCGGAGCCGGTGAGATAATTAATGGCGGGATCGAAATCCACCCCGTTTTTGGAGAGGAGACTGACGACGCCGCGATTGGAGTAGGAGTTGGAGACCCAGACAGTGGGGTTGCGGCCCTGAAACAGACCGACGC
>DAITQE010000077.1:0-9844 GCA_036833235.1 Opitutus sp. | reverse complement strand
CAAGGAGACCAGCCTCAGGTTGATCGAAGCCAGTTTGGGTCACGGCCCCGGCTACAGCCCACACCGTTTCTTCCCGTCGGCGATTTTTCCTTTGTTTTGGCGACGGTGGACGGATAAGGTTAGGTCATGATGTTCGCGCCCCTCGGCGACTCGGCAATCGTGGTCACGTTGGGGGAAACCATCGATGAGTCGGTGCTCGTCCGGGTCCGTTCACTCGCTGCGGCTCTCGAACGCGAAACCATCGCCGGGATTATTGATGTGGTGCCCGCTTACGCGTCGCTAACTGTGTTCTATGAAATCTCCGCTGCGGCTTTGGGCGACGAATCGCCGTATGAGCATCTTTGCCGGATTATCGGGGAGCACGTTGCGAAGGTCGAACACGCGTGGCCTGATCTCGTCCGGACGAAGCTGACTGGCATAAAGCCATTGGAAGTCGAGATTCCGGTGTGCTTCGGAGGTGATTTTGGTCCGGACTTGGAAACGGTTGCGACGCACTGCGGCCTCGGCGTGGACGATCTCGTCACACTTTATTGCGGGGCAGGATACGTGGTCCACGTGGTTGGATTCGCACCAGGATTTCCGTATTTGGGAGGGCTGCCGGCGAAACTCGCGACGCCGAGGCGGAGCACGCCGCGAACAAGTGTTCCGGCCGGATCGGTCGGCATTGGCGGAGTGCAGACAGGTATTTATCCGCTCAGTACGCCGGGTGGGTGGCAGCTCATCCGCCGAACCCCGCTCGTGCTGTTTCAGCCGGACACACTGCCGCCGGCGCGACTGCGTGTCGGCGATCACGTCAAGTTTCGCCCGATCAGTGCTGAGGAGTTTGCCACATGGAAGTGACTGTCGTGCGAAGCGGACCGTTCACGACGGTCCAGGATGGAGGTCGGCGCGGTTATCGTTCGGCCGGCGTGCCGCTGAGTGGTGCGATGGATTCGTTCGCGCTCCGCGTCGCAAATTTGTTGGTCGGCAATCGGGAGAATGTCGCTGGCCTGGAGTTCGCCTTGGTGGGTCCGGAGTTGGAGTTCTCCGCCGATGCGCTGATTGCACTGGGTGGCGCGGAGTGTGAGGGAATGCCCAGCTGGAAACCAGTAATCGTGCGCGCGGGCAGTCGAGTGAACCTGGGCCGATGCGTCCGGGGGGCTCGAGGTTATCTCTGCATCGCGGGTGGAATTGCGGTCACTCCGGTCTTGGGGAGCTGCAGCACGTATTTACGCGGCGGATTCGGAGGCCTGGGCGGGCGGGCGCTGCGCAACGGGGACGTCGTGCCGGTGGAAGGTAATGTCGTGGATGTCCGCCACTTGGTGTCCGTGGTAGCGGGCGACGTTGGTACTTCGTGGCGGATCGATGCTCGAATCCTGCCGGAGTATTCGTCATCGCCGACCGTGCGTGTGCTGCGGGGCGCGCAAGCGGAAGAATTTGGCGCGGCTTTTTACTCCGCCGAGTTTCGGATTTCAACCAAGTCGGATCGCATGGGTTTTCGGCTGGAAGGTGAGGCGCTGAAACGGATGAGTTCGGACGAGGTGTTGTCGGCGGCCGTCGCCCCAGGCACGATTCAGGTTCCTCCCGACGGATTCCCGGTCGTTTTGATGGCGGATGCACAGACCATTGGTGGGTATCCGCAATTGGCGCACGTCATTTCCGTTGACCTGCCGGTGGTGGCCCAGCTCCAGGCTCGAGACACGGTGCGGTTTGTTGAAGTTACCCTGCACGATGCGCACCGGCTCGCGATAACCAGAGAACGAGCGTTGGCGATGCTGCGCGAAGGCCTCGCTGAAAAACTGAAGCTGCGTGACCTCGCGTGAAGCAGATTGATTTGAATTGCGACTTGGGCGAAGGCTTCGAGCACGACCACGATTTGATGCCGCTCATCACGTCGGCCAATATTGCGTGCGGCGGACATGCTGGCGACGCGACGACGATGCAAGCGACGGTTGCGCTCGCGAAACGTTATCATGTCAGGATCGGGGCGCATCCGGGATATGCGGATCGGGAACACTTTGGCCGTCGCGAGATTCCGCTATCCGCGCGAGATCTCGAACGCTTGTTGGCGGATCAAATTGCGGCGTTGTGCGTGTGGGGGCCGATCCGGCACGTGAAGCCGCACGGCGCCTTGTACAATCTGGCGGCGCGGGATCGAACGGTCGCTGACGTGATTGCCGCGGCGGTTCAGTCAATCGATCCGTCGCTAATTTTATTCGGCCTGGCGGGCAGTGAGCTTGTGAAGGCGGGCGAGGCTCGCGGCCTCCGCGTTGCCGCCGAGGTGTTTGCTGGTCGCAGTTACCAACGCGACGGCTCGCTCACGCCGCGCACGCGATCCGACGCTTTGATCGAGAATGAAAATATCGCGGCCGCTCAAGTGTTGCAAGTCGTGCTCGAAGGCACTGTACGTGCGACTGACGGCACGGAGGTGCCTTTGAGAGCGAATACAATTTGCCTGCACGGTGATGGCGATCGTGCGGTCGAGTTCGCGCGCTGCCTCAGGCGCGAATTGGAAAATGCGGGAATTCGAGTCGAGCCGGTGCAGTAGCCCGCAACCGACCTGACGGGGAGTGCGCCTCAAATTTCGTATGAAATGGGGCGCACCGTGCACGTGGTGCCGGTCGACTCAATGGTCACGAGACAAACGTCGTCCTCGAAAACCACGCGTCCGCTGTATCGTGCCAGCTCAGTTACGAGATCGCGGCAGACTTCTTCCCCCGAACGGCCGGCGGTCGCCTGCAGGAAATCGCTGAGTCGCGGCTCGCCATAGAGTTCCTCGTTGGCATCGGGTGCTTCGATCACACCGTCGGTGTAGCCGAGCAAGAGGTCGCCGGCGTTGAATGCGCATGCGTGTTCTCCATAGGTGAAGCCCGGCAAGAGTCCCGCGGCTGGCTCGGGGTTCGAGGACATGAGCCGCAAGACGGCGCCCGTGTCGCCACGGCGAATGAGCGGCGCGGGATGGCCAGCGTTGCCGTAAACGAGCATGCTGCTCGAGGTATCGATGACGCCAAAAAAGGCGGTGGCGAATATCGGCTGACCAGTTTGTTCCAAGATTGGCGAAAGGCTAAGGTTGATTTCCGCGAGGACATGAGCCGGATTTTCCGCGCGATCGCCAAGCTCGCCCACGACGCCGCGGATAAGAGCCGTGAGCAGTCCGGCGCGGACGCCGTGACCCATCACATCGCATACGAGCACGCCACACTTCGTATCTGTAAGCTGGATGATGTTGAAGAAATCGCCGCCAAGGTTCGTTGCCGGGATGTAGCGATGCGCGAAACGCAATGCACTGGATTCGGCCGGAACGCCGCGAGGAAACACCGGATACGTGTGCGGAAGAAAAGTCTCCTGAACCTGGCGAGCCATGAAAACATCCATTTCCATTTCAGCGGTGCGCCGCTCGAGTTCCTGTTCTGCCAGTTTGCGCCGCGTAATGTCGTGGCTGATGCCGACGAGCCCGATGATATCGTTGCGCGTATCACGCAGCGGGACCTTGGTGGTGAGCGACCAATGGACCTGGTTGGTCGCGCCAAAGTCCGATTTTTCCTGATTCAGGATCGGTATGCCAGTGGAGAGGACCTGCAGATCGTCGGTGATCGCCTGGCGCCCGCGTTTATTAGGGTGGAAATCGAGAATCGAGCGGCCTGTGGCCTGGTTCTGATCGGTCAGGCCAAGCATCGTGAGATGGGCCAGATTGTTCAGCAAATAGTGGGAGGCGGGGTCTTTGACGTAAATTCGCGCAGGCAGATGATCGATAATTGTCCGGAGAAGATTGCGCTCCGCCGTCAGTTTTTCCTCGGCTTCTTTGGTATCGGTGACGTCGCGCGTCAGACCAAATGTGCCTATGATGCGACCGGTGGCATCGCGCCAGGGTAATTTGATGGTTGAACCCCAGGCACGGGTGCCATCGAGCCGGGTAATTTCCTCGATCTTATTGATCGGAAGGCCGGTGCGAATAATCGCCTGCTCGTCGGCGAACGCCTGCACAGCGTGTTCTTTGGAGAAAAAATCAAAATCGGTTTTACCGATAACCTCAGCGGGCGAGCTGGCACCCAACTCGTGGGCATGGGCGAGATTGTTGCGTACGAAACGACTCTGCAGGTCCTTGAAATAGATGCGGTCCGGAATCGTCTGCATCAGCACGCTGAGGATGGATAAGTCCAGCGCCGCCCCCGTGGGCAGAGGCACGGTGCTTAACTCGGCTGAAGAATTCGAGGGTGAAGGATCGGACACGATGGGAGAGGTGCGGCCAACGGAAAGCTACCGTCGTGACTGGAAAACGCACACTAATTGAGGAGCGATCCATTTGGCAACGCTGCGAGCACCGGACAGCGGGCGTGGAAGGAGAGGGCGCCCGCGCTCAATCGCGTGCACAGAGGGTGCGTCCGGCGAACACGAGAGCTGAAACACGGTTCGAACGGATCAATTATTAAATCGGAAAAGCGCCACGTCTCCGTCTCGGAAAATATACTCCTTGCCCTCGAGGCGATACTTACCGGCCTCGCGCGCCGCTGCAACACTACCGAGCTTGGCCAAATCCTCGTACGAAACGATTTCCGCTTTAATAAATCCTTTTTCGAAGTCAGTGTGGATAACACCTGCGGCTTGCGGGGCCTTCCAACCCTTCTTGATGGTCCAGGCGCGAACTTCTTTTTCACCCGCGGTGAAGTACGTTTGCAGTCCCAGGAGGGCGTACGTTCCTTTGATCAGCGAAGACACACCTGAGTCGTCAACGCCGAGGTCCTTCAAAAACGCCTTTGCTTCATCCGGTGGCAAATCGATCAGCTCCGATTCAATTTTGGCGCTGATCGGAACGTAGGCCGCGTCATGATGCGTGCGTACATAATTGGCGACCTGCTGCACAAACGGATTTTGTTCGGCCGTAGCAAGATCACCTTCAGCGACATTGCACGCGAAGAGCACAGGCTTGGCCGTGAGGAGTTGAAATAGCTTCATCAACGCGACTTCTTCCGCGGTAGCAGGAAGCGTATTCGCCGTTTTACCGGAATTGAGATGAGGCGTCAGCCGCTCCAACAGCGCGAGTTCGATGACACCTTCTTTATCACCGGATCTCGCTTTTTTCTGCGTCTTGTCGATGCGTTTGGCCACTGCATCGAGATCCGCGAGGACGAGTTCGGTGGTGATCACTTCAATGTCACGCACCGGGTCGATGCCGCCCATGGTGTGAACCACGTCAGGATCTTCGAAGCAGCGGACGACCTGAACGATGGCGTCGACTTCACGGATGTTGGCCAGAAATTGATTGCCCAAACCCTCGCCTTTGCTCGCACCCGCCACCAACCCGGCGATGTCCACAAACTCGATTGCGGCCGGCACGATTACGTTCGTCTTGGCAATTTTTTGCAGAACGTAGGCACGGTCGTCGGGGACAATGACGACGCCGACGTTTGGATCGATCGTGCAAAATGGATAGTTTGCAGCCTCCGCTTTCCGGGAGCGGGTGAGAGCGTTAAAAAGAGTGGATTTGCCCACGTTGGGCAGGCCGACGATGCCAGCTTTGAGCATAGTAAAGGCGAACGGTCTCGTGTGCGCCCGGCGTGGTCAACGGAAAAGCCCGGCGGCCGCTGATCTCCCGTCAGCTCACTCCGTTTAAAGAGCGCAATTCCGCCTTTGCAAAGCTCCCGTGCCGCACAGTCACGAGTCCGGCAGATGCGATGCAGGAAGCAGGGCGGAGCTGGCGCGTTCGCCATCCTGGCAGGGAAGTCGTGGCAATGTTGATCTTACAGTTTTTTGACTTAATAATTAGAGCGAAGTGTCACATGAATTAGAAAAATATAGTGAGGACGTCGCTATGTTTTTGACAATATACTCATAATCGCAGGAACAAAGCCGAGGCGATGGGCGACGGTGATTAATATTAGATGAATTGTTAAAAATTCGTAAGCGATTGCAACGGCCTAGTTAACGCACTATTTTGGCGTGAGTTGCTCCGCGAGATCGTCAAATGATAATCAAAACCAGGCCGGGATAATATAAGACCTGAAGCCGCGATATGTTTTGTCGAAGAGCGGCCTATGCAAAAGCGTTTTGCTCGCGGGTTCTCGAAATTAATAGGCGATTTCACACATCAGGGTTGGGCGAGTGTGTGCTTGCGTCTCGGTTCGAACATCTCGCGAGTTCTGGTTGTTGTCGTTTTGGGTGGGTTGCTCACGGTGCCAGCGGCCCAGGCGCTGCAACTCACCGTGGCGTGGGACAACACCTCATCGGGAGCGACGGGTTTCAAGGTGGAGCGCTCGACCGATGGCGTCTCGTTTGCGGAAATCGCGACGGTCGACGTCACGTCGACGACGTACATCGACAGCAATCTTACCTCCGGCTCTTACGCCTATCGGGTTCGGGCTTTCAACGCGACCACCACCTCCGACTACAGCAACGTTGCGGTTTACAGCACCGATTCAATTCCTGTGATTACGAGTCAACCCGCCAGTCAGTCAGTGATTGTGGGTTCCAGCGTTTCGTTCTCTGTCGCGGCGACCGGCTCGCCAGCTCCCACTTTCCAGTGGCTCAAAAATGGCGTGGCGATCGCAGGCGCGACGTCGAACACGTTTTCTCTCGGCACTACGGACTTCTCAGACGCAGCGACTTACACGGTGGTCGCCTCCAACAGCGCGGGCTCGGTCACGAGCAATGACGCTGCGCTCATTGTATCCGGAATCGCCCCGGTCATTACAACGCAGCCGGCGAGCCAGTCCGTTGCCGAGGGCAGCACGGTTTCTTTCAGCGTGGCTGCGAGTGGCACGCCGACGCCAACATTTCAATGGACCAAGAATGGCGTGCCAATCACCGGCGCGACCGGCAGCACGTTCACGCTTGCTGGGGTGAGCAGCACGGATGCCGCGGCTTATGCTGTGATCGCAACGAACAATGTTGCTGCGACGCTGAGCCAAGATGCGGTGCTGACCGTAACTACCGCCACCACCACAGTCGATACCTCGACGGCCCTCACGACGACGGATTCCACCGGCCGGTTGGCGAACGTGTCGGCGAGAGCCATACCTGGTAAGAGTTCTGCGCAATCTCTTTCACTGAGCTTTACGGTTGCGGGGTCATCCAAGACGATCCTGCTCCGCGGTATCGGACCCGGTCTTGCTGCGTACACGACGGTCAGTACGCTCGACGATCCCAAGATCAGCTTGTCCGATGGAACTGTTACCGTTGCGAGCAATGACAACTGGGGTGGCTCGCAGACGCTGGTCTCGCTGTTTACGCAAGTGGGAGCATTTCCGCTTCCGACCGACAGTAAAGATGCGGCACTCGTCTCCACTCTCGTGCCACAGGACTACGTCGGTTCGTTTAACGGAAAAACGGGAGGCATGGCGATGATGGAACTATACGATGCGGATTCCGTGGCAGGCGTTGGACGTTTCTCAAAGATCGTTGCTCGCGCTCCGGTTGACACGGGCGAAGGCCTGCTCATGGCAGGGTTTACTATCACGGGCGACACAGCGCTCCGTGTACTGATCCGCGCGATTGGACCAAGTCTCAGTGGTATCAAAGGTGCGCTCGCCGATCCACAACTGGTGATCTACAGCGGCGCCGATGTGATTCAGGGGAACGACAATTGGGGCGGCGGCACCGCGCTCGCTTCGCTTTTCACGCAAGTCGGCGCGACAAGTCTAGCCGCTCATAGCAAAGATGCGGCCATCGATCTGACGCTGCAGCCCGGCACCTATTCTGCCGTGATCTCCGGCGTCAATAACACCACCGGCGTCGCAGCAATCGAGTTTTACGAAGTGCGATAGGGGAGGGGCAGGCGACAGGCCACGCTGTTCGAGGCGATAAAAGTGCTTCGGACGGCGCGGTTGTCAGGAAAGTAGATCGCTACGGCAACTCGTAGATCTCCGCGAGCGCCACACCTGTTTGTCCACCAACTCCAGAAATGACCGCAGTGTAGGCCCCCGGCGGCAGGTACGCTGTGAGTGCGGCGTCCCAGCTGGTACGATCTGAAAGTTGAAAAGCACCGGCTTGCTCGAACGTCGATGCAAGAGATGCGGTGCCGCGCCAATCATCGTTATGGTCCAGAAGGACGTTGCCGCGAAAAAGATCGAGCTGCGGGTCCACGAGAACTCCGGCAACACCGTAGAGAGCAAGCGACGGCCCAATCGCCCGAATCAGCACCCGGACGGATTTGTTGCCGGCAATTACGAATCCAACAATGAGCACGCCGTCACCTGTTCCTGTCTGAGCTCGCACCGAGAGATTCATCAATCTACCGGGAGATGCGCCCGTTAAATCGGCGTCATAGATTTCGGCCATCGCAAGGCCGGCATTGGCACCTGTCAGCAACACGGTGTAACCCCTCGGCGCAAAATCTGCGAGGAGTGCGGCGTCCCGGCTGGCGGCCGGAATGGCGAACGCCCCCAGTTGATTGAACGTCGAACTCAACCGATCGGTCCCGCCCCAGTTGTCATTCTGTCCAATGACCGATTTGCCGTCCAACACCTCGAGCACGGGATCCTGCACGGTGAGCGCAGTGGTGTACGCGGCAAGGCCCGGTCCGACGGCGCGCAGGAGGACAGGGCAATTGCCGTTTTGGACCACAAACCCGACGATCAATGACTGCTCGCCAGTTCCGGGAATGGCTCGAGCGGAGATATTGATGAGCTTGCTCGTCGAGGAGCCGCTAGCGTTTACATCCGAAGCCGTCCTGACACCGGCAAGATTGGAGTAATTGCTTTCGGCGGTCGCTTTGTATGCCTTTATGCGATACCAGTAGATCGTTCCAAGCGAGACGTCGCGATCGACATAGCTTGTGACGTTAGCCGGGACCGTGGCGATCTCGACAAACGTATTTCCATCGATCGCACGCTCCACCCTGAAGCCATCTTCATCATCCGAATTATCATCCCATGTGACGGTCTGCTGCGCACCATAGGCAGCGAGGCCTAAGGACGTCAGGCTGACCGCCGCGAAAATGCTGCGGTATGAAGAGGACCATGGCATGAACTTGCGGCTGGTTGAGAACCTGAATGCCAATCGGCAGAGCTGTTGTATGTAGATAGAGCACGCGTTCGATGAAGAGAACATACTGTCATCGGTTGAAGAGACCGCAGCTACGCCCGAGAAATTCGTCGGCGCGTACCGGAAGCAGGAGGAATACAACAATTTGGTGCTGCGAAAATCGCGGGAAAAACTGAGTTGAAGCAAGAAAAACCAGTGGCCGATTCAGGCACTAGGTCTCGAGCGAGGTGGAGCAAAGGTTGGAAGCACGGGAATGGATCGAACAACGATTATCTGTGGAACGCCGTTCGCTAAACTTGCAAAGGAAGCGGAGCCTGACACCGGCAGATTCGGAAAGGTTCGTTTTTAATTCGCGGTATTGAAAAAGCCGATGGCGCCGCGACGAATTGGCGGTCGCGCCAGCACGTCGGGCGACAGGCTCGTACGTGGTTGTTTGTAAATTATGCGTCAACGCCGGCGCGGAATTTCGAGAATCTTCAGCCATGTGCGTTAAACGATGATCAAAACTGTGGCGCCGGGTAACATGCACTTAACGCACGCTCAGTTCTTCCGATGTGCGCCACATGGAAAAAGGTCTGCTTCTGAGGGTGTCAGGAATACTTGCGGCGGGTTACGAGCGAATTTGTCTCCCGCGCACTCATTCGCCGGTGCCAAAGAAAACGCAGCGGCATCGCGCTTGGATTTGGCTGCTTGCGGTGATGGCATTTGGTGCCGTGCCGACCGCGAATGCTCGGCAACTGACCGTTGCCTGGGATGACAACGCTGCTGACGAAACAGGTTTCAAAATCGAACGTTCCACGGATGGCCTGCTCTTCGCCCAAATCGCCACGGTTGGGGCCGGCGTTACGACGTACGTCGATACCAACGCCACTGCCCAGTCGTATTG
>DAITQE010000076.1:9546-9892 GCA_036833235.1 Opitutus sp. | reverse complement strand
GAGCTGGAAACTTCCTACCAAGCCCTGACCGACGAGCAGCTTCGCGCAAAAACGGACGAGTTTCGCGCCCGGATCGCCGCCGCCACCGACAAGCGCGCGGCGTTGGAGGAAGTTTTGCCTGAAGCTTTTGCGACCGTTAAGAATGCCGCCCGTCGTCTCGTTGGCCGCACGATCGTCGTCTGCGATCACGAGCTCACGTGGGACATGGTGCACTTCGATGTGCAGCTCATCGGCGGCATCGCGATTCACCAGGGCAAGATCGCGGAAATGGCGACCGGCGAAGGCAAGACGCTCGTTTCGACGCTCCCACTTTATCTCAACTCCCTCACGGCGCGAAACACCCAGC
>DAITQE010000076.1:9166-9536 GCA_036833235.1 Opitutus sp. | reverse complement strand
CCCGCCGCGACTCCGAGTGGATGGGACACTTGTACAATTTCCTTGGTGTCTCCGTTGGCTGCATCCAGCAACAGATGGCGTCCGATGTCCGCCGCGAGATGTATGGCCGCGATATCACATACGGCACCGCGAGCGAATTCGGCTTCGATTACCTGCGCGATAATGGCATGGCCACGCGCAAAGAGGATCAGGTGCAACGCGACCATTGGTACTGCATCGTGGACGAAATTGATTCCATCCTCGTCGACGAAGCGCGCACGCCACTGATCATTTCTGGTCCGGCACCCATCGAACGCGAACAGCCGTTCACTCGGCTGCTGCCTCCGGTCAATCAGCTCGTCAACGACCAGATCCGGCTCTGCAACAAGAT
>DAITQE010000076.1:4705-9156 GCA_036833235.1 Opitutus sp. | reverse complement strand
ATCGTCACGGAAGCGCGCGAGCTTCTGGAAAAATCTTCGGAGCAGATTGCCAAGGAGAAGGAGGCATTTGAAAAAAAGACGGCGGAGATACGCGAAGAGAATGCCAGGCGCTCAAAGCAAAGCCTGCCGCCTTTGCCTCTGCCATATGGCGATTCCAATCCAAAAAACACCGCCGTCCGCAAATTGCTGCAGGTGAAAATGGGGCATCCCAAGAACAAGCAGCTGCTGCGAGTCATGGAGACGCCTGAATGGCGCAAGCTCCTCGACAAGGTCGAGACGGAGATGAACTCCGATCTGAACAAGGAGGAGCTGTATCACCTCAAGGAAGAGTTGTTCTTCGTGATCGACGAACGTCAGCATCAGGCTGATTTGACGGAAATCGGTCGCACCACGCTGCGTCCTGATAATCCGGATGCGTTCATGTTGCCCGATCTGGCGACCGAGTTCAGCGATCTCGACAAGGACACCTCGCTCACCTTGGAGCAACGCGAAGCCAAGAAACTCGCTGCGCAGCAGCACTACGCCGCTGTGTCGGAAGACATCCACGCGATCTCGCAACTCTTGCGGGCCTACTCGCTCTACGAACGCGACGTCGAGTATGTCGTGCAAGAAGGCAAGGTCATGATCGTCGACGAAAACACCGGGCGCGTGATGCCGGGGCGTCGTTGGTCCGACGGCCTGCATCAAGCCGTTGAAGCGAAGGAAGGCGTGATGATCGAGCGTGAGACGCGCACGTACGCGACGATTACGATCCAAAACTATTTCCGCATGTACGAGAAGCTGGCCGGCATGACCGGAACGGCGGAAACCGAGGCGACGGAGTTCAATGATATTTACCGTCTCTCTGTTCAGGTGATTCCGACGAACAAGCCGTGCATCCGCGTCGATCGGAACGATTCAATTTTCAAAACGCGCCGGGATAAGTTCAGCGCAGTGGTCAAAGAAATCGAGACCGCGAACAAGCGTGGGCAGCCGGCGCTCGTGGGCACGGTGTCGGTCGAGTCGTCCGAGGTGCTTTCCCGCATGTTGAAGCGCGCCGGCGTGATTCACACCGTCCTCAACGCCAAATTCCACCAGCAGGAATCCGAGATTGTTTCGCGCGCTGGTCAGCGCGGTGCGGTGACCATCGCCACGAACATGGCGGGTCGCGGTACCGATATCAAACTAGGCGACGGCGTGCGTGAAGTGGGCGGCCTGTATGTCGTCGGCACCGAGCGCCATGAATCCCGCCGCATCGACCGTCAGTTGCGCGGACGTTGTTCGCGTCAGGGTGATCCGGGTACGACGAAGTTTTTCCTTTCGCTCGAAGACGACCTGATGCGGCTTTTCCTGCAGGGCAATCTGGCCTCGCGGCTGATGGAAGGCTCGATGCAGGAAGGCGAGGAGCTCGAGCATCCGTGGCTGAATCGGTCGATTGAATCGGCGCAAAAGAAAGTCGAGCAGCAGAATTATTCGATTCGCAAACGGTTGCTACAATATGACGACGTGCTCAATCAGCAGCGCGAAGTGGTTTATGGCATTCGCAACGGCGCGATTCATTCGGAGCGACCAAAAGATATCATTTTCGAGCAGATCGAGGAAGAGTTGATCAGCCGGCTCGAACTCGCAGGTCTGGACGAGCGTGGTGCGGCCAACCAAACGGCGATTGAAAGCCTCGTCGGTTGGGTTAATTCGCATTTTCCGATCAGCCTGCGGTTGGAAGAGCTCGCTACTGGGACCGTGGAATCACTGGCCTCGGCGCTGCTGGAGCGGATCAAGAAAGCGTATGCGATCAAGGAATCCGTTGAGATTCCCGAGGCGCTCGGTTCGCTCGAACGCTACGTGGTGATCAACGCCATCGATCATCATTGGCAGGAGCATCTCACTGAGATGGAAGACCTGCGAAAGAGCATTGGCTTGCGCAGTTACGGCCAGAAGGATCCATTGGTTGAATACAAGAGCGAGGCGTACCGGTTCTTCGAAGAGTTGATGAACAACGTCCGCCTGCAGATTTGCACCGGCCTGTTCCGCAGCGCGTCGAATCTGGAGTCATTTGAAAACATGCTCGCGCTGCTGAGTCGCACCGCACGCGCGGTGGGACCGACGGATATGCCGACGCCAGGTGGAGCGGGGGTTTCGCCGGTTTCCACACGCATGGCCGTCACCTCAGGCGGCGCCGCGACAGCGACGGCGGAGCGGCCTGAACCGGAGCGCGAAATTCAGCTGCCCAAAGTCACGATTCGTCGTGAAATGCCGAAAGTCGGCCGCAACGATCCATGCCCATGCGGGAGCGGCAAGAAGTACAAGCAGTGTCACGGCAAGTGAGTTATCAGGCTCGGCGGACCGCAGCTCCGAGTTGTCGGTTCGAAATGTAGGGCCTTTGCTTGCGAAGGCCGCGGTCGTCGCAAGCGACGGCCCTACAGGTCCACTGCCAACCGGGCAGATGCTCCCACACCTTGTTCGCTGACTGAAATCCGGATTGTCGTAAGCCGAAGATTGGTCAGGGTCGCCGCGTGCACCCTTTCCCCCTAAGGCCGCCGCTGCGCGGTTTCAGGCTCCAGTTCTTCGCGGGGTTGTTAGTTCTCACCACCGCTTTTGCCACGCCGGATGATGATCGGGTGGCGGGCTTAAACGAACAGATCCACACGCTCGAGACCGTGGTGGCCGGCACCAAGGAGTCATCCGAAAAGATCCGGTTGAACGACAAGCTTCAGCGGCTGCAGCAGGAGCTGAAGATTATTCAAGACCGTGCGGTACTCGAAGCTCGCGAACGTGCGCTGACGGCCGGCCGGGCGCTCAACACGCTGGATCAGCTCCGCGAAAAATTACGCGGCATCGACGTGGCGGTGGACGACGTCGAGCACCGGTTGAACGAGTTGGAGAGACTGCGCCGGCTGGCCGCGAAGGAACGCGACAGCTTATCCGCTGAGCTCGCGGCGCTAAGGAATGAGAAAGGGACCAGCGCGGATCGCATTGTCGAACTCGAGGAACGCATCACGACGAAGGGCGAAGAACTGCGGGCGTTGGCGCTCGAATACGAGGCCGGTGAGGCGGCCCTCGATATTGCGCACGACGCAACCCAGCTCCGCGAGCGAATCAAAGCCGCTGATACGTCGGCGGATCGTCCAACGCTCCGTGAGCTCTTCGAAAGTTTCTCCCGTTTGCGGGCGGTGCAGAAAAATGGTGACCAGCTCGGCGCGGCAGCGACGGACCTCAAGCAGAAGCTCGCGGTGAGCCAGGACGCGCTCGATCTTTCCCGTCAGAAACTCGCGAAATACGACGAGGAACTGTCGTTGTTGGAAAAGGACACGGGTATTTTTCGCCGCGATGAACGTATAGAGCGGCTGCTTGCGCAGCAGCGGAATCAGAAAGCCTCGCTGAACGCGCGACTGCCGTGGCTGGGGCGACAAGTCGATGCCATCCAGTCGATCCAGCAGGCGGTGCTCACGCGCGAGGATCTGGCAACGCTGAAGGCTTCGTTCGAAGACGAAAATTACAGCCGGTTGAAAGCCGCCTATCTCCACCGGCTGCGCTGGCCGCTCGCGGCGCTGGCGGGCCTCCTCGGTTTGCAACTGGTTGGGAGCTACGCGCTGTTGCCGTTGACCTTCAAAAACGAGTCGCTCTTCCTCGCGCGCCGCTTCGTCCGCTATATCATTGTGCTGCTCGGCGCCTGCGTTGTGGCCGGTTTCCTGTTCGCCGATCTTTCAATGATCGTCGCGACGCTCGGCATCGTGAGCGCCGCGCTGGTGATTTCGCTCCAGGATGTGTGCGCATCGATCGCGGGCTGGGCGGTCATCCTGGTCGGCGGAAAATTCGGCATCGGCGATCGAGTCGAAATCGACGGCACGCGTGGGGACGTCATCGATATCCAACTTTTGCGGACGACCATGCTGGAGATCAACGGCTGGCTCGGCGCGGATCAGCCGACCGGCCGGGTGATCGTGCTGCCCAACAATTTCATTTTTAAATTCAAGGTCTTCAATTTCACCCATGGTCATCCGTTCATTTGGGGGAAGATCGACCTGACGATTACGTTTGGCACGCTGGCCGGCCCGGCCACGGCGCTTTTTCAGCGGGTGCTCGAGGAGGAAACGCAGAGCGAATTTGAAGAAGCGCGTCGCGCGGCCGCGACGATGCAACGGCGCTATGGAGTCGAAGACGCCGACTACAAACCGAAGATCACCATCGGTATTGGCGATAACGGTGTCGTCTTGAGTTTGTTTTATGTCGCGCACTACCGTCGCGTCACCGTCACGCGCAATCGCTTAAGCCAGCGGCTGATCGCGGAGCTCGAGCATCACCGGGAAATCCAGCTGGCGTTCCAAACGTTGCAGTTGGTGCACAGCCCCGCGGATCCAATGACGGCAAACGGAACGTTGGGCACGAAACTGCCGCAGCGAAGCGCCTCGATGGGCGGAAACTGATCGCTGCAGGAGTCTCTGGACGCAGATCAGGTTTTGGGTGGCTCGGAA
>DAITQE010000076.1:0-4695 GCA_036833235.1 Opitutus sp. | reverse complement strand
CCACGTCAGGCGCTCTCACCGCCCAAAACCTGATTTGCGCCCGGTGTTTCTCGCCCGAGGCGGGTTAACTTGCAGGCGGTCGGGATGTGGGCCTATCTGTGCGTTTTGCGCACAGATAACAACATGCCTTGCCTCGTCTTCTTCTCCTCGTGAGCGATACGCCGAACCCGCCTTTACCGATCGATCCCTACGCGCCGCAGGTCTCATTCCTGGAAAGCCATGCGCACCCTGTCGCGGCCGTCGCGGTGTTCATCTCGACCACCGTACTTACGGTGTTGTCGTTTCCTCCGTATCACTCGCCGGAATTTGCATACGCGATGCTGTTGCCGGCGATCCTGTGGTCGTATCGCCGACCAGCATTCAAGCTGTATGTTTGGACGATGGCTGCGGCGCAGGCCGTGGCTTGGACGATTATACTCGGCTGGCTGCACCACGTGACGTGGGTCGGGCTATTTTTGTTAGGGCCAGTGGTGGGCGCCTGGGTCGGCGCATGGTATTTGGCCGCTTACTGGGCGCTGCCGCGGACCCTTGGGCGTTCGACGCTCACGCGGCTGATGACCATGCTGGCGCTCGCGTCGGCGTGGGTTGTGATCGAGTGGACGCGCACGTGGGTATTGGGTGGATTTCCGTGGCTGCCGCTGGCGGCGAGCCAGTGGGAGCGTTCGAGCATCCTGCAAATCGCGGCCTACACGGGAGCCGGCGGCATTTCGTTTGTGCTGGTGGCGATGAACCTCGGATTCGGCGCGATGACGCACAGCTTGGTGATCGAGCGAAACGGCGGGTGGAATTTCCGCCGTCCGGAATTTCTGCTCGCGCTGTTTATGCTGATGGTCTGCGTCAGTCTTCACATCCGGGAGACATTCAACCGTGCGCCTTACACCCTCCCACTCGCGCGCGTCGCTTTCGTGCAGCCGTATATTCCACAAGAGGTAAAATGGGATCCGGCGAAGGGCCCGGGAATTCTCAAGGTTCTGGAAAACACCACACTGGCGGCCGCTGCCTCGCGGCCTGATCTGATCTTGTGGCCCGAGGCGAGCACCCCTTGGGCGGTGAAGGGTGATGAGAATGCCCGGGCATTCGTGGAGTCGCTCGCCCGGCGCGCTGGTGCGCCGTTGATCCTTGGCTCGATCGCGACGGAAAATCGCGGCACGCCGAACGAGGCTTGGTTCAATGCCGCGTTCGTCGCTGATCCCGTGACGGGCATTCAGCACTCGTACTATGCGAAAAGGCATTTGGTACCGTTTGGTGAATATGTGCCGCTGCGGCCGGTGCTCGGATGGCTTTCGAAATTTGTGCCGATCGGCGATGATTTCACCCCCGGACTGGATTCCTCGCCGTTGATCGTATCACTCCGGAGCGGGTCTCTCACGGTGGGTCCGTTGATCTGCTATGAGGATATTTTCCCCAGCCTCGCGCGCGAGAGTGCCCTGGTTGGCAGTGACGTTCTTGTGGTGTTGACGAACAACGCCTGGTACGGTGAAGGCGGTGCGGCGGCGCAACACGCGGCGCATTCGGTGCTGCGAGCAGTCGAGACACGGCGACCGGTGCTGCGTTGTGGGAATGGTGGCTGGAGCGGCTGGATCGATGAATTTGGCAACGTCCGCGCGACATTGCTGAACGATGCAGGCAGCATTTTCTTCCGCGGCGCGCAGACCGTCACGGTTACCCGCGACGCCCGATGGATTGGCCGGCAGAGCTACTACGTCGAGCACGGAGACTGGTTTCTGCTCGTTTGCTTTGGAATGCTGCTGATTGGCGGCGCGGTGTTGCGCGTGGGAGAAACCAAGGTGGTTCAGACGAAGGCGCGAGTTGAAGAATAGATCGCAGTCTCCGGAGCTTTAGATTCCCGGATTGAACTGTAGGTTGCGTGCTCGCCGCGCAACGGGTCCGCGACGCGGACGTAGCGCGGCGAGCGCGCTACCTACGCTGATTATCACCGATCAGGAGAAATGAGTTCTCACACGACCGCGGGTTTTTCCAAGCAGTAGGAACGGTAGGAAAATCCGCCTTGCTGGAGCGCGGTGTAGATGCGAGAGCCTTTGCGAAGGGAAGATCCTGCGCATCGCCTTGAACGAACGTGAGTCCCTCCACGCCGTGTCGTTTTCGGCAAAAGGCAATACCCGTCGGATTAAGATCCAGCCCGGTGTACTGCGCGGGACGTAGCGCCCGCGCGAGGTAAGAGGCGCCGCCGCCATGCCCACAGCTCACTTCGAGTACGGTTTTTTCGCGGAGTTTTGTCTGGGTGGCGACGTGATGGTAAAGTTGGATGCAAGCGCGGTTGGGCTCATCGGCTGGATCGAGCGGCAACGCCATCGGCGGGTCTTCTTCGTATGCATAATTTAAGAACAGCACGTCTTCGTCGCGCAGCCGGCGTGTGACGAAGGGATACCAAAGTTTCCAGATCGCCTTTCGAACTCGAGCGGATGCGAACAGAAGATCGATCAGGGGCATTTTACGATTCGTGTCCGGATTTAATCGGTGTCGATCCGTTCCTCTGCTCTGCGGCTCTGACTACGGGCGGGAAGGCACGACGATTGTGCCTTCGCCGAGTTGCGTCAGAAAATGGGCGGCGATTTGCGCGCGTTCCACGAGGCTCGGGAGGTGGACATATTCTTCGGCGCTGTGCAGGTGACCGCCGATCACGCCGAGTCCATCGAGGCACGGGAGGCCGGCGGCGGAAAGCAAATTGCCATCCGAGCCGCCGCCAACATGCGTTCGCGAAAAGGGGGCAACGCCGACATCGTGGCCGCACCGAAGCCACGCCTGAAACAGTTTATCGGATACGGGGTTGGCCTCCATCGGGAGGCGGTTGAACTGGCCGGTGATCTCCAGGCGAAATCCCTCGCGGGTGTTGATGGGCGCAGCGTACGCCTGCAGGCGTTCGAGCGCGGCGGGCGCATCGGTGGCTCGGGTGATACGGAGGTTGATCTCCGCCCTCGCAAAATCCGGAACGATGTTCACCGCGCCACCGCCGGTAATTGAGCCGATGTTCATCAGCACGTCGGGCAATTCGCCGGGCAGGCGGTTGGCCGCGAGGAGAAATTCTGCGAGCGCCACGATCGCGTTTCGGCCGTCAGCGGCAGCACGGCCGGCATGCGCGGCTCGGCCGTGGCAAGTCGCGGTGAAAATACCGGTGCCCTTGCGTGATTCAACGAGATCGCCGTTCTCGCGGGCGGGTTCAAAGATCAACCCGAATTGAAACTGGGGAGCGGCGGCATCCAAGAGTGGGCGACTGGCGACGGAACCCGTTTCCTCATCCGGCGTCAGCAGCGCTTCCCAACCAACCTGCGACGCATGGGGCGACCGCTCAAATTCACGGAGCGCGGCGAGCATCACGACGATGCCTCCCTTCATGTCTGCGACGCCCGGCCCCCGAAGAATCTCGTCGCTGACGCGTTCGCACGTTTGAAACGGATGATCGAGTCCGTACACGGTGTCGTAGTGGCCGCTCAAAAGAATTTGGATTGGCGCGTTTGGCCTCTGCCGTACTCGGAGTGCGCGTGCCGCGGTTCCAATGAGAGAAACGTCTTCCACGATTGTGCCGGAGATTCGCGAAAACTCAGCAGCAAGCGCGATCCGCATGCGCTCCAAGCCCGCTGTGTTGTGGCTGCCCGAATTAATGGCAGCCCAGGAAATAAGCAGCTCGGTGAGCGAGGAGACGTCGTCCATCTCCGGGCGATAGCCGTTGCGTGAAATTCATGCAAGCGCCGCGCGCCATGACTGCGCCTGACAGAAAGAAACAACCTTCTCCGTTTTCTCCCTTCTTGATGCCTTCTTTCTGCCTTCTTGTTCGCTGCTACGGCGACTTGTGGCAAAATAACAGCTCGAAGCCCGGGTCTTGATCCGTGCTCATCCGCGGCATCTGTGGTTAAAAGGTCTGAGGCTGCGCCTCGCTAATCCTTAGTTCTTATCTGAACTCTAAGGTTCAGGGGACGTTCGAAGAGTTGTTGGCGAAGGCTTCGCGGGAGGCACGCGCGGTGGCATCTGCGACCGTGATGGCGCGCGCATAGGCCTCGTAATCAGCGGCGACCTGCGCCTGGGCGGCAGCGGCATTTTCCGGCGTCGCCGTGCTTGCCGCAATAATACTATTGCGGAGCGCCACTTCGCGGGCGCGTACCTGAGCATAGGCGCTGTCGAACTGGCTGCGATCTTCACGAGGCAATTTTCGCACAACGCGGTGCAGCTGATTCATGGAGCGGGTGTTGTAATCGAGACTGGCGCGGAGCTGCGCCAGGACGGCCTTGAGGCGGGCATAATCGGCGTCGCGCAATTCTTTTGACGTTACCGGAAGTTGAACAGGCGCCGTCCCGTCCTGGGGCGGCGGCGTCACGTCGGAAGTAGTCGTTGTGTCGGAAGCAGCCACGTCATCGGTGTCGGACGATGATCTCGCGGTCGAATCGCTCGCGCTGGCGGACGTCGCTTGATCAGCAGGTTGAAGGGAAATCGTATCTGTATTTGTAGAAGGATCACTTGCCGGTCCTTCGGTGGATGTTGCGGATAAGATTGGCGCCGCAGTTGTTCCGTCTTGCGCGGTGGGAGTTGCGCTCGCAGTCGCGACGGTTGTTGACGACGGCCTATCCATCGACGGCGCTGGCACGTCCGAGGAACTCGAAGTTGACGTGGCGTTGCTCGGCCCGGTGGAGGTTGCGCGGGGGCTGGTCGAGGTGAAATTTGACGCGTTGGACGTGGTGGGTG
>DAITQE010000075.1:0-9920 GCA_036833235.1 Opitutus sp. | reverse complement strand
CACGGACGAGCAGTTGAAACAGGTGCTTGGACTGATCGCTGAAGCCGCGCGCCCAGTGCTTTACGTTGGCGGCGGGATTATCTCGGCCGAAGCGAGCGCCGAGCTTAAGACGTTCGCCGAGACGACCAACATTCCGGTTGCCAGCACGCTGATGGGCTTGGGCGCATTTCCGGAAACGCATCCTCTCTCGATGCAGTGGTTCGGCATGCACGGCTCCGCGTACGGCAATTGGGCGGTCGATCAGAGCGACTTGGTACTTTGTTTTGGCGCCCGCTTCGATGACCGCATCACGGGTGACACGAGCAAGTTCGCTGCCAGTGCAAAAATCGTCCACATCGACATCGACGCGTCCGAGCACAACAAGAACAAGCGCGTCCTCCTCCCGATCGTCAGCGATATCAAGTACGCACTCTCTCGCTTGAACGAACTCGCGGCGGCCAACCGTTTTTCGCCTCCTGACACTGCGCCGTGGCACAAGCAGATTGGCACGTGGAAGAAGGATCATCCGTTCAGCTATGAGCTGAGCAAACACATCGTTCCGCAAGAAGCCGTGGCTGCGCTTTACGAGCTCACAAAAGGTGAAGCGATCATTGTGACTGGCGTCGGCCAGCACCAAATGTGGGCCGCACAGTTTTACCGCTTCAACGAACCGCGCCGCTACATCAGCTCGCTTGGCCTTGGAGCAATGGGTTTCGGTTATCCCGCCGCTCTGGGCGCGAAGGTCGCATGCCCCGACAAACAGGTCATCGATATCGATGGCGATGGGTCGTTCATGATGAACATTCAGGAGCTCGCCACGGCCAAGATCGAAAAGATCGCGGCAAAAGCGATGATCCTGAACAACCAGCACCTTGGGATGGTCGTGCAGTGGGAAGATCGCTTCTACGGCAGCGTGCGCGGCAACACGATTCTAGGCGATGAGACGAATGTCGGCAGCCCCGACAATCTCGGCGGCCTCTACCCGGATTTCGTGAAGATCGCCGAAGGTTTCGGCGTGAAAGGCCGGCGCGTGCACTTGAAGAGCGAACTCAAAGACGCAATTCAGGAAATGCTCGATCACGATGGTCCGTTCTTACTCGACGTGATCGTGCCGTACACGGAGCACGTGCTTCCGATGATTCCCGCAGGCAAATCCGTGAAGGAAATGCTGCTGAAATAATCGCTCTGTCACCCGGGTCTCTCACACTCCCGGCTGCATCAATGGTGGGACCCGACCTCTTGGTTTCCGCTGCGGCTCGGCGGGTGCTCGCGCCTTAAATGTATTCGGCAAAACGTGACGCGAATTTCAGCTCAAAAAAAGGCGCCACCCGGAGGATGGCGCCTTTGAAACTTTTGGGAGGAGCCTGGCGCTCCGCCTTTCGAATCTGCTTAGGTCGTCGGTATCGTCTGGATCGTCTTCACGATTCGGCCGGCAACCAGATACGGATCCGCCGCCGAGTTCGGACGACGATCCTCGAGGTAGCCCTTGTAGCCGTTCTTGATGAAGTTGACGGGCATGCGCACGGATGCGCCACGGTCAGACAGGCCGTAGTTGAACTTGTCGATGGACTGCGTCTCGTGCAGGCCGGTGAGGCGGAGATGGTTCTCCGGGCCGTAAACGGCAATGTGTTCGTCCATGTGCTTGGCAAATGCCGCCATGAGTTTCTCGAAGTATTCCTTGCCGCCGACTTCGCGCAGATACTTCGTCGAGAAATTAGTGTGCATGCCAGAGCCGTTCCAGTCGAGCGGAGCGTTGAACGGCCCGAGGACGGGCTTGCAGCGCCACTCGATATCGACGCCGTACGATTCGCAGAGGCGGGTCAGGATGTAGCGGGCGACCCACATCTGGTCGGCCGCCGTCTTGGAGCCTTTGCCGAAGATCTGAAACTCCCACTGCCCCTTCGCCACCTCGGCGTTGATGCCTTCGATGTTGATGCCAGCATCGAGACAGAGATCAATGTGCTCCTCAACCAGCTTGCGCGCGATCGGGCCAACATTCTTGTAGCCGACGCCGGTGTAGTACGGACCTTGCGGTGACGGGAAGCCGCCGGCGGGGAAGCCGAGGGGCGCGCCATCTTTCCAGAAGAAATATTCCTGCTCGAAGCCGAACCACGTGTCCGGATCATCCGCAATGGTCGCACGGGAATTGGTGGGATGCGGCTCGCCGGTGTGCAGGAAGGTCTCGGCCATCACGAGCACGCCGTTCTTGCGCGTGCTGTCCGGATAAACCGCGACTGGTTTCAAGACGATATCGGAGCTTTTGCCCTCAGCCTGTTGCGTTGAACTTCCGTCGAACCCCCAGATAGGAAGGTCTTCGAGCTTCGGGAAGCTGCCGAATTCCTTGATTTGGGTTTTGCTGCGCAAGCTGGCGACAGGCTGATAGCCGTCGAGCCAGATGTATTCCAATTTGTATTTGGCCATGGATGAGTCGGATTGTGACAGTCTTTTTTTGGGGTTATCGCGTCGTGATCGTCAAGAGAGTTAGCGTTTCGAAGCGAGCACAGACAAAGAACCGGAGAGGGAATTAGCACCTCGCATGCCAGTGGCGATCACATCTTCATTCCAACTCAGGGTTATGACGCGTTCGTTTCCGTCCCGCGCAGATGATCTGCTTTCTTAAACGGTAAAGATTACGAGGACGATGATAGCCGCGCCATTCCCATTCCTTGGTTGCGGCCTCGAACTCACGGTTTTCCGGTTTGGTTTCGCAAGCGTAGGCTGCCAGCTTGCTGGCGCGGTTTGAGCGCGAGCAAGCTCGCAGCCTACGGGAACCGTGAGTTGCAACGGCAAATCGGAAAGCCGTGGCCTCGAACTCCACGTGGCGCTTGCCATGGCTCCTTTGCCCTAAATTGTCTGCATGCCAGTCCATGCACGAAATTAAAGATACTGCCCGTGCCTTGGTGCGTATCGGCTACGACGGACGAGTCCATAAGACGTTTCGCGGCCATATGGCCCGGGAGCGATTTGAGCACGAAGTCCGCGTCCTTCGGCACCTCGAGCAAAAGGGCTGCACCTTCGTGCCTCGCTTGCTGGAGGTTGACCCTGACCACCTGAAAATCGTGACAACTCACTGCGGCGCCCGCGTTGACCAGTTGAACGAAGAACGCCAAAAAGCGATTTTCGCCGAGCTCGAGATGTACGGCGTACGGCACGAGGATCGTGAGATGCGCAACATCACCTATCGGATCTCCGACGGACGTTTCTGCATCATCGACTTCGAGTTCGCCACCATGCTGGAACCGGGTGGAGACGGCGTTTCGTTGAAACCGAGTTTGGACAAATGAGCACACCCGACCGACCAGAGTCCGCCCCATCGTCCGACGCAGCAGGTCGTCCAGGCCTCCCAGCCCGCGACCCGCAAAGCGCCAGCCCGGAAACCACTCACCACGTTCCGTCTGCTATCGTCAAATGGTCCGGACTCACCCATGTCGGCCGCTTTCGAACCAACAACGAAGACGCGTTTCTCGCTCTGAATTTCGACGGCCACGAAATCCATTATCTCGGCAAAACCGGTGAGGCATCGCTCGCCGGCGCCGATTTTGTCTTCGCGGTGAGCGACGGCATGGGAGGCGCGAAATCCGGTGAGTTCGCCAGCCGCATCACCGTGGATCGCGTGGCGCATTTGTTGCCGCGCGGCTTTCGGCTCTCGGCTGCTGGGATGTCGAGTGGTTTTCAAGATATCCTGATCGAGCTGTTTTCCGAGATCCACGCTGATCTGTTGAAGCTCGGCTTCGCCTATGAAGAGTGCGCCGGCATGGGCTGCACCTTGAGCCTGTGCTGGTTCACTCCTGAATGGGCCTATTTTGGCCACATCGGCGATAGTCGGATTTATTTTCTGCCGCGCGCCGGCGGCCTCTCCCAAATCAGCCACGATCACAGTTACGTTGGGAAACAACGCCGTAACGGCACGATGAACGAACGACAGGCGCGCTCTGATCCGCGACGCAGCGCGCTTCAGCAGGCGCTCGGCGCGGGAAATCAGTTCATCGAACCGCACGTCGGCGCGGTCGGTCACCGTCCGGGCGATCGTTTTCTCATCTGCTCGGATGGTTTGATTGACGGCCTGTGGGATCGTGAAATCGAAGAGTTGATTCGAACCGCTCCCGTTGAGGTCGCGAACCGCTCGCTTGCGCAATACCTCGTTGAAACTGCAGTTCAGAATTCCGGGCGCGATAACACGACCGCCATCGTCATGGAACTGTTGCCGCCAAGCGCGCCGTGAATTCGAAGCCCCGGCTCCTCTTCGTTTACGGCACGCTCAAACAGGGCTGCAGCAATCACGGGCAACTCGCCGGACAGACATTCGTCGGGAAAGCTCACACGTTGCCCGGATTTCGCCTGTATAACCTGGGAGAATATCCGGGAATGGTGGCAGTAGCAGGAGACCTTGACGGGGTTTCGGGCGAAGTTTGGTCAGTGGACTCGCAATGTCTGACCCGACTTGACCGCTTCGAAGGCGTCCACGAAGGCCTATACCGGCGTGAACGCGTGCCGCTGAAACCACCATTCGAGGCAGCGAAAGTTCACGCTTATATTTACGAGCTACCGATTGGCGACGCGCGCGAGATCGGCGCACTTTGGACTGAGTAGCAGCACCACGAACGGCATAGCCGCCGTGGCGAATAATCAGTTACCTGCAGTTGGCTGCTCCTCGGCATAAACATGCTTCGCGTCGAGTTCCGCCTGCGTATAGCCGGCCGCAGAGGCACCGCCCTCGATGGACGGCAGTGCGTTGACGATCTTCATCGTCTCGATGCTGACAGCAATTACCTGGCCAACGAGTCGCACGATATATTCCTCATCGTCGGCACGATTGGGATCGCTGAGAACGTCGTCCGAATTTTCCTTCGCCCGCTCGACACGATATTGGTCGATCACCCAGTCGAGCGCGCTGCGGTTGCCGAGTCGATACTCGTGCGTGACTGCGGGGACGCCAGACAACGTGAGCCAGTCGTTGTAGATCAACGCGGTCTTGTCCTTGGACAACGTCATGCGCTCCACGCGCCAGTCGGGTTTCACATCAGGTGTCTCAACACGCTGCAGCTTGAATTCCTTCTGCGACTCGTAGTCGGTGTGAAGCGGAGCGAGTTTTTCGCCGGCCTCGGCGAAAGCGGCGAAATCGGGCGCGAACGGAATCCGCGGCAGCTCGCGACGCAGATTGGCGGCATATTTCTCGCGGTAGCTCGGATGATGCAGGATCGCGTAGATGTAGTGAAAGATGTCGCGCTTGGTGAGCTTCACCCCGGCGTAGTGCACCTGAAACTGCGCCAGCGCCCAGTCGGTGACGTTGTCGCGGCGATGCCCGCCGTCGGCGTCGTAGGTGTAGAGCGGGAAGCACTGACAGCTTGCCCCAGCGCCAACCAAGTGAAGATCACTGATGTCGACTGAGACGAGCGCCATAAAAGGTTTCTCGGAGCCGGCATCCGTAACGCAGAGCACGCGATTCTCGCCGCTCGTCTTCGGCGTCGGAAAGAAATCGGGAAATTGATAAACGTCCTCGTTGAAGACGCGGTTAAAGAAATAGCTGCGCCGTGTGAACGGACGATACAAGGCAGAGCGAATCTGTTTCGGATCGAACGTCGCTTCTGTTTCGCGGAGCAGGTTGCGTTTCGTATGCCGGATCCATTTGCAGACCTTGGGATCGACGCGGAGAAACTCCTCCAGATTGTCCGGCTTTTTTGCCCGGCGCCAGCGGTCGAGTTCGCCGTGGTATGCTTCGACCATGCGCTGCGACCGCTTCGTCAGCCCACGAGCATCAAAGTCGTAAACGAGATCGTCGTTGTTCGAGCAGACGCCCCGCGAAAATGTCCGAAAGATCGCGTGGGCATCGATGCTATCGAGTGCCTTGGCCTCTTTCGACCCAATCGCCGCGAGTTTCGCAAAGCCAGCCCCTTCCTCATCGTGCAACCAGGTATGGCGCGCATCGGGTTTGAGCGTCCGCCACTTTACCTGGTCGATGCCGTTTTTCTCCTCGAGCCATTTCCATTTGCGCTCCTTCCGCCAATCCTCGCCGACGGCGGTATAGTGGATGACGGCCTTGCGGCGCTTCAGCTCTTTCTGTTTTTTGCGGACGAAGAATGCGATGCTCACGCCCACCTGAATACCGAAGACGTTGTGCGTCGTGCCAGAAAGCTTCGGATTCTTCCGCACGTTGCCGCCGAGATCGACGACGTAGATCGCATCGAAGTCCTGCGCGAGATGGACACGAACACCGTCGGTCGCCAGGCCGTCGATGTAGCCACTATTGGTGACGTAAGCGACGATGCCCTCGTCGCCGATCCGGTCGCTAGCCCAGCGGATGGCCTTGATGTAGGGATCGCTAAGCGAATTTTTGAGCGTGGCGGCTGAGTCGGCGGCGAAGGTGTTTCTGATCCGGCGGTCGAGGTGCGGGTATTTTCGATTCTTGTTGTTGTCGTTTTCGTCCTGCTGCCACGCGTTATAGGGCGGATTGCCAAGAATGACGCGGATGGGCGCCTTCTTCTGAGCGTTGACGCGCTCGGTGTTGGCGGCGGTCATGAACTCGAACTCGGATTCATGCGGCTCGGACAGCTCGAAGGTGTCTACGAGGCAAAGCCCGGGGAAGGGTTCATAGCTGCCGATGCGCTCGAAGTACTCGTGCTCGATGTTCTGCGCCGCAATGTAGTACGGCAGCAGCATGATCTCATTGGCCCAGAGTTCGCCGGCATATTTCTTCTTCAGTGCGGCGGTCGGCAGCTCGCGCAGGAGGTGGACGAGAAAATTGCCCGTGCCCGTGAACGGATCGATGATGTGCACCCCGGCGTCGCCGAGTTCCTTGCCGAACTCCTTTTTCAAAAGCTCGCGGACGCTCGCGATCATAAAGCGGACGATGGACGGCGGCGTGTAAACTATGCCCATCGTGTCGGCCACCTTGACGGCGAAGCCCTGGAAGAATTTTTCGTAAACGGTGTTCAGGAACTTCTGCTTCTCCGAAAAATCGTCGATGACGGCGGCCGCACTCTCGATAGCGAGGTAGAAGCGGTCGAGTTTCTTGAGGAAATCGCGCCGGTCGAAGTAGCCGGTGCCGGTCGAGAGCGCGTCGATCACCTTCTCGATCTCGATCGCGACGACGTTGCGGCGGATAAAATCGGGATTGTTGAAGACGGAGCCGAAGAGGCGCGCGGTGAGCAGATGCTGGATGAGCATCTCCTCGATGGCGGAGTCGGCGATGGTGGGATTGATCGCGGCGCGGCAGAGCGCGGCAAAGTCGTCGAAGGCCGCAACAAATTTCTTGCTCGGCACCGTGCCGACGAGGCCGCGAGCCCGCTGGATCACCTCGCGCAGGCTGCGGCCGAGCTCGGCCACGCGGTCGCGAAACTCTTCGGTCGCGCGCTCCCAGTCAGCGATCACTGGCTCGGTGTAGGCGAAGAATTGGGCGAGGATTTCGCAGAGCTGCTCGGGTTTGATGTCGAGTGCGCGATCGAGCGTGACCTTGCCATCCTGAACGAGGATCGCGCGTCGGGGTTGCCAGAAAATCGTGTTCTTCGCAGGGTAGCCGAGCTTGAGTTTCGCGCGCATCTCGGCGGCGAGGTCGTCGGCGTCGTCCTTGTCCTCGATCACGCCGTGGGGAATGCGATAGGCGTCGAGGAGCACGGCGTCGAGTCGGAGCGGCGCGGCATTCTTCCGGGAGACGGCGTATTCACGCACGAGCGTCCATTTGAGCGGACTGGCGCAATGCTCAATGAGGGTATGCCACGCTTCGCGGACGGCGGATTCGTGACTGGCACCTACATTGGCGAGTTGGGCAAGCGCCAGATAATAGCCGCGAACCGGGGCATGTGTGGGTTTCAAGGCTGGAGTTGCCGCCATGGAGTAACGTCAACCACAACCACGGCCCGTGCGTTGAGCAATCCTGCATTGCGATCAGGAATGGATTTCGAACCAGCGCACGTCCCGGGATGTGGTCAGGTCTTCAGATCGCTTTTTCGGACCCGGCGCACCGCAACAAATTTTACTCGAAAAAGCTCATCCAGGAGATCACGCGTCTCGGCCGGAATCCGCTTCACCATTTCGTCCAACGTTGGCAACGGTGTCGCGGCGACTTCTTCCATCACTTCAGGACTCGCCACAACGACCGGCTCACCGCGTCCGCGGGTCTCAGAGATAAATGCCGCCTCGGCCCGTTCATCGGGCCACACGTTGGCAGTGTCCGCTCCTTCGACCACGACATCGCCCGGGCTTTCCGTTGCTTCACTCTCACTCTCTTCCCTCGGTTCACTTTCAGTCGCAACAGCCGGGGCTTTTTCCGCACTGACCGTCACCGGCTGGCTTACCGCGACCGGACTCGCAACTATCGACGTAAAGTTCGTGATTGCCCGCCGCTCATCTTCAAGCGCGGCGCCTAGCCGCGACTCGAGCCGATCAATCAGCCCTTTTTTTTTTCGCCGTCGCCGCCTGCTGGTACAGCTGCTGTTTGATCCGCAAGCGCCGCCAGCTCTTTGATCAGACTGTCGATGGCTCGCGCGCGACTCGCATCCACGGCTTTCAACAGCGTGACTTCGAAATTAATCTTCTCGGCCAGACCCAGCTTCACCGCGCCCTCCCCTTCCCGCAGTCCTTCGAGCATCCGCGTGAGTTGCTCCGTGGTCAGTGCGGATCCGAGGCTGTCGCTGCGGCCGCCTTTCGCGATTGCCTCAAGCAACGCTGTTCGCACGAACGCCTGCAGATCCGACAGCAGCCGCACCAGATCGCGGCCGTTCGCATCGCACTCGTCGACAATCGCCACGAGCTTTTGGTGATCGCCCGCCGCCAACGCCGAAGCCAGCTCTGCGATTTTTTCCGCGGCAACCAGACCATACACATCCAAAACATCCGGTTCCGAAATCTCACCGCCGCAGAACGAGATCATCTGATCCAGAATCGATTGCGCATCACGCATGCCGCCATCCGCCAGGCGCGCAATACACTCCAACGCGGCATCGGTGATTTTGATCTTCTCAGCCGCGGCGATTTTCTTCAGTCGCTCGATGATCAGATTTTGCGGAATCGGCTTCAGGTCGAACCGCTGGCAGCGCGAAATAATTGTCGGCAACACCTTCTGCGGATCGGTTGTCGCAAACACAAACTTCACGTGCGCGGGAGGTTCCTCGAGCGTTTTCAGCAGCGCGTTGAACGCTGCGGCCGACAACATGTGAACCTCGTCAATGATGTAAACCTTGAACTTTCCCTGCGCCGGCGAGTACTGCACCGTATCGCGCAGATCACGCACCTGATCGACGCCGTTATTGGAGGCACCGTCGATTTCAATCACATCCAAATGCGAACCCTCCGCGATCGCGATACACGCAGGATCATTCGGATCGAAGTCTGCCTTGGGCCCGTCGGTGCAGTTGAGCGCTTTGGCGAAAATCCGGGCCGTCGATGTCTTGCCCGTGCCGCGCGGCCCAACGAAAAGGTACGCATGCGCGATGCGATTGCGCGCGATCGCGTTCTTCAATGTACGAACGACGTGATCCTGTCCGACGACGTCGTCAAACGTCTGCGGACGCCATTTGCGCGCGATGACCTGGTAAGCGGTGGACATTAAGAAAAGTTGAACGACTGAAGGACTGAACGACGGAAAAATCCAGCTCGGGTTTTCGCGTGACTCAGCTTTTCAGCCTTTCAGCCCTTCGGTCGGCGAAAAATAAAAGTGGCCAGGCACTCCACGGCACTAGGAGAACGTCGTTGCCGTTGCTACCTTCCGGTCCTGGCGGAGTTCACGCGCCTGCCCATGCATGGCACCTGGCCGAGGCGGACCATGCGAGGTCTGGCACGCGGCGCAACTGCTATTTCAAATCTCACCGAACACGGGCGCATCTGCCGGTTGGCGGTGGAGCTGTAGGGCCGTCGCTTGCGACGACCGCGGCCTTCGCAAGCGAAGGCCCTACATTCCGAACCGACAACCCGGAGATGCGCCCACCGAACACCGGAGCCACCAAGAC
>DAITQE010000074.1:0-9960 GCA_036833235.1 Opitutus sp. | reverse complement strand
GCGCTGAAGGGTTCGAATCCCTCCCTCTCCGCCAGTTTTCTGCTCTGAGGAGGAAAAATGAAGCTAGTGCTTAGTTGCGACCAGTCGTGGCCGAGGTAGACGTCTTGCGAATTCGCGCGCCGAGTGAATCGGACGCGGCCAAATCATCCGGCTCAGACCGCGCTACGTACTAACGAATGCGCTCCTTTGCGCAGAATAGCGCGGTCACGCATATATTGCGAAAGACAATTTATGCATAGTCTTCAGCAAAGCAGTCCGCGCCTCGGAGCCCCATATCCGATAGGATAAGGATATGAATTCCACGCAAATCCTTCCAGACACCGCAACTGTGCCCACTGGGGACTACCCAGTCCGCCGCTTCCGTTTTTCTTCGGGGGCGATCATCGTCGCCGCCTTCCTCTTATCGACTTCAATCTGTCGCGCCGTGCCGAGCTTTGCGCGTCAGATGAATATGCAATGCACCGCTTGTCACAGCGAGTTCCCTGTCCTTACCGACATGGGGCGGCAATTCAAGCTGAGCGGCTATACCATGAGCACGGAGCAGACCAAGATCCCGCCACTCGCCGTCATGCTGCAACCCTCGTTCACAGTCACAAAAGCCGGACAGGACGGCGGCGCCGCTCCGGGCTTTGGCAACAACAACAATTACGCGACGAGTCAGGTCAGTATCTTCTACGCCGGCCGACTCTTTGGTCCGTATGCGACGAAATGGTTCGGCGCCGGTGCCGCCTCCACTCTCAATAAAATCGGCATCTTCTCGCAAACGACCTACGATGGAGTCGGGAAGGCGTGGGCTTGGGACAATACCGAATTACGCTTCGCCGACATGGGTTCGTTTGGGGGCCATGCCGCCAGCTATGGCGTCTATCTGAACAACAATCCCACGCTCCAAGATCCTTGGAACAGTACTCCCGCGTGGGGCTTTCCTCTTTCCGGCTCCGGCCTCGCGCCCACTCCGGCTGCGGCCACCCTGATCAACGGTGGGCTCGCCGGACAAGTCGGCGGACTGGGCGCCTACGCAATGATCGACAGCAGTTTTTATGTCGATGTTGGCGCTTACCGGACTCTCGGCACCCACTTTCAAAAAAGTGTTGGCGTTGATCCCACGGGCGAGACGCAAATCACCGGCCTCGCACCTTACTGGCGGCTGGCTTACACCAAGCCAGCTGTCGGCGGCACGTGGGAGATTGGCCTTTTCGGACTTGCTGCCAATACGTACCCGGGGCGGGATTCGAGCGCGAGCAAGGATCGGATCACAGACTTCGGCCTTGATACACAGTTCCAAAAGACAGTTGGCCGCAATGATCTTACCGTGACGGCCTCCTCGATTTTCGAACACTCTAGCTGGGATGCAAGCCAGACCCTCGGCAACACCGCCAACGCTTCCGGTTCGCTGAAAGAATACAAGGTCACGGCCGACTACCTTTGCGATAAAACTTACGGATTCGCGGCCCAGTACTTTAACACTACTGGGACCAGTGATGCTCTCACGTACTCCAGCAGTCAGACCGGTTCACCCAACAGCGAGGGCTATATTTTGCAGGCCAACTATCTCCCGCTCAACAAAGGAACCGGCCCGGCTTTCTGGCCCCGAAGCAATGTGAAGTTTTCGCTCCAATACGTAATCTATAACCGCTTCGACGGTTCGCGACTGAATATCGATGGCGCCGGGCGAAACGCCAAAGACAACAATACTCTCTATCTTGAGGCGTGGATCGTTTTTTAACGCCACTCTCTCTTTCCCAGTCTCCAAAATAACAAAACCATGAAAACGAAATTCCACGCCCCTTCATTCCTTCCGGTCGCCTTCCTCCTCGCGCTGGCCGTTGCCTTTACAATGCCGGCTGCACGCTCAGCCGAAGCTGAAAAAACAGTCGTAATCATTGCCAATGACACCCTGAAATTCAGCATCACCCAAATTCAAGCCAGTCCGGGCCAGTCAGTCCATGTTCAGTTGCGCAACGAAGGTACCCTGCCTAAGGACAGCATGGGCCACAATTGGATTCTCCTCGATGACGAAGCCGTGGCGATGCCATACGCCATGGCCGCGATGACTGCGCGCGATGCGAACTATAAGCCGAAGGCACTGGCAGCGCACGTTCTGGCTGCCATTCCTCTGCTCGGGCCAAAAGAGGTCGGTGACGTTACCTTCAATGCTCCAACCAAGCCCGGTAAATACCCTTTCATCTGTTCCTGCACCGGTCATTGCATGGCCGGCATGCGCGGCGATCTGATTGTGAAGTGATCACCAACTCAGCCCACACCGCCCCTCCTTCTCATCCAAAGTACTGGGACAGGGGCGTCTGTCATGTGATTATACTCCCCCACCCCTAACACGTCATCTTTGCAAATTGCCATTGCTTGTGCCCGTTCCTCAAGCGCCAGTTACGCATGTCTGCCTTTCGTGGCGACCGTCTTGAGCAGTGAGAATTTCTTACTGCTCGCCTTGCGTCCGTTCTGTCGGGCTAATCTGAATCAGTTCCAGTAACCTTCGTAGAACCGAAAGGCTCCGCCCTCGGGTTCCCAGCGCGGATTCACCCATGTCGTGGCGTTGGATGGCGGCACTTCCCAGTGACCAGCCATCCACGCGTATCGGCTGTTCTGCCAGGTCCAATATCCGGGAATCCAGACATGCTGCGAGGAAGGACGCTCCGGCACGGCCTCGGGCGCCTGCGGCGGGGGCGGAGCTTGCATCACGACATAGCTGTTTCCCGGGACCGCTGTAGTGGCGACGACCTGCTGCGGTTGTGTGACAACCACCTGCTGTGGCTGTGTGGCATAGACCTGCTGACTTCCGGTCGGAGGCGGCGGTGGCGGCGCGGTGACGAGATGAGAATCGGGTTCTGAAGCACAGCCGCCGAAAAGGCCGAGTGCGCCAAGGATCGCGAAGAGCGAGGATGCTTTTGGAGTATTCATGATTGGGATTTGAATATTTCTATTGTGTTCCGCGAAGGCGGAAAAGGGCTGGGTTCTGACTAGTTACCGGTTGCGCTCGTCTCTTTTGTCGTCCTTGGACCGTTTTCTTAGGTCGGTTTTCCGTCCGTTATTACCGCCGGACTTTGTCCAAGTTCTTGGATACGTTTGGACCACCTGCGCGTGATGCATCGCCGGGCCGTCGTGGAAGTCCATCGCTACCGATGGCGACCCGAGCAGCACGTTAACAGAGACGCCTTGCGGGGCCGGACGCGCCACCCACGAAGAACCTTCCTGATAATAATATTGGTGCGAGCGGCTGCCATAATACATTTGGTAGCCTGGGTAGTACACGTAATCTTCCTGTGCCATGACCACGGGTGCTGACACCGCTGTGCGGGCGACATAACCGTGTCGCGGTCCGTTGACGTAGCCGACGCATCCCGTCGACGTGATCAAGAGTGCGGCGCACAGCATGAATCCGGTTTCGTTTAGCTTAGGAAATGGTTTTGGGGTCATGCCATGACTGTACGTGACGAGGCGCGCTGCCACCATGGGCTGTAACCCTACCGCACCGTTTGCGAATTCGTCGCCGGATGGTTTGACCCTTGCTAATCGCTTCGTTCGGGAACCCTTTGGCCCAAGCAGCGTCCACCTTGTGCTTTAGCACGCCGGGATTTCTTCCTGGCCATTCCGGATGGACCAACAGCCCAATTACAACCCGCCTTCGTCGATCGAACAGCCGTTACGAGCTGAACTCTTCAGCCCGGAACAGCTGGTCAGACATGCCAGGACTCTGGCGGCGACCCATCGGATCATCACGACCCGCGGGACTGCCCGGCTCCTCGCCCGTCTCAACGAGAACGAGCGGGTCCTGCGCGATTATAATCGGACGACTCACGCCGCAAATCAAACCCGGCGCGTTACTCACGCTGCGGAATGGCTGCTCGATAACTTTTATGTGATCGAAGAGCAGGTGCAGATGGCCCGGCGGCATCTTCCGCGCGGCTATAGTCGGGAGTTGCCCCTCCTCCGTGGCGGCACTTCGGACGAGTTGCCGCGGGTCTATGACATCGTCCTCGAATTAATCGCGCACCTGGACGCCGAGATCGATGTTGGATCCCTCGAATCGTTCGTCGCCGCATATCAGACCGTCACTCCGTTGAAACTGGGCGAACTGTGGGCCGTGCCCATCATGCTGCGGCTGGCGTTGATTGAAAACCTTCGCCGGGTCACGGCGCGCCTTTCGCTTGATCGGCGCGATCGAAATCTCGCCGACATGTGGGTCCGTCGCCTCGAGGAAATGGCGGAAAAGAATCCCACCAACGTGGTGGTGGTCGTCGCGGACATGGCCAGATCCGAGCTGCCAGTCTCCAGTTCGTTTGTCGCCGAATTCTACAAGCGGTTATCTCGACAAAATGCCGCCGCGCTGCTCGCGCGGAACTGGCTCGAACAACTGCTGGCGCAACAAGGCCTCTTCGTTGAGCAGCTCGTGCAACAAGACAGCCAGTCGCAGGCGGCCGACCAGATTTCGATCAGCCATAGCATCACGAGCCTGCGCGCGCTGAGCGCGATCGACTGGCAGACGTTTGTCGAGACGGTCAGCGCGGTCGAGCAAACGCTGCGGAAGGATCCCACCGGGATATACGCCCGAATGGATTTTCCCACGCGCGATCGCTACCGACACTGCGTTGAAGAAATCGCCCGGCATGGCCGGCTGTCGGAATCGGAGGTCGCGCTGAAGGCGGTGCAACTCGCGCAAGCCAGCGCCCGCGACAAAGGACCCGAGGATCGCACGGCCCATGTCGGCTATTATTTAGTCGATGGCGGAGCGCCGCAACTGGAAGCCGCCGCAGATATGCGCTGGCACTGGGAAACTGCCGCCGAACGGTGTATCCGCCGATTCCCGACCACATTCTACGTGGGCGGCATTCTGCTGCTGACTGCGATCGGAACTCTTGGATTCGCGCGCCACCTGCAGACGCTGCACATCTCTGCCGCCCATCTTCTCTGGTTCAGCCCGATCTTTTTCCTCTGCGCCAGCCAGATAGCCGTCGCGTTGATCAACTGGCTGTCCGGGTTGGCGGTCAAACCGCGGCTGCTTCCGCGACTGGATTTTTCCAGCGGCATCGCGCCCGATTTCCGCACCATGGTGGTCGTGCCGACGATGCTCGGCAGCCTGGAGGGCGCGGACCATTTGCTCGAGACGCTGGAAATTCATTATCTGGCGAATCGTGACCGAAATCTGCACCTCGCGCTCCTGACTGATTTCAAGGACGCCGAGGAGGAGCACGCGCCCGAAGACGACTCTTTGCTGGAGCGGGCCCGAACGGGGATCGAGGCGCTCAACCTGAAGTATCGGAGCGACCGGCCGAATATCTTTTTTCTCTTCCATCGTCCACGACGTTGGAACGCAGCGGAAAATCTCTGGATGGGTTATGAGCGCAAGCGCGGCAAGCTGGCCGATTTCAACGCGCTGCTGCGCGGTCGGGCGCGGGAATCGTTTTCGGCGATCGTCGGCGATGAGTCGATTTTGCCGACGGTCAAATTCGTCGTCACGCTCGATACTGACACACGGCTGCCCCGGGAAGCAGCTCGCCAGCTCGCCGGCACGTTGGCCCATCCGCTGAATCGACCCAAATTCGACCCGTTGACCGGAATCGTCACGGAAGGCTATGGCATTCTCCAGCCCCGGGTCGGCGTGAGTCTGACCAGCGCCGGCCAATCGTGGTTTGTGCGACTTTTTGCCGGCGAGCTGGGCATCGATCCTTACACGCGGGCCGTCTCCGACGTTTATCAGGACGTGTTCGAACAAGGTTCTTTTATCGGCAAAGGAATCTACGATGTGGACGCGTTTGAGAAAGCGCTCTACGGCCGGTTTCCGGAAAACGCCGTGCTAAGCCACGATCTGATCGAGTCGTGTTACGCGCGTTCCGCGCTCATCAGCGATGTGGAATTATACGAGGAGCATCCCTCTCGATATAACGCGGACACGACTCGGCGGCACCGTTGGATTCGTGGCGACTGGCAGATCGCACAATGGCTGCTGCCACGCGTCCCGGGCGCAGGATCCACGTGGATGGCCAATCCCATCTCCGGCCTCTCGCGTTGGAAAATTTTCGACAATCTCAGACGCAGTCTGGTTCCGATTGCCCTGCTGCTGCTGTTAATCGGAAACTGGACCTGGTTTCCGGAAGCCGGCTCCCTGGGACCATTGCTTGTCCTGACGATCGTAATGTTACCAGCATTACTCGCGATTGCGGTCGATGTGCTGCACAAGCCGGATGAGTTCTCGCTCGTGGCCCATTTGCGAGGACTCGCTCCACCGGTTGGACGCCAATTGGGCCAAGTATTTCTGGCTCTCGCGTTCCTTCCCTACGACGCCTACATCAGCCTGGACGCCATCGGGCGAACGCTCCTGCGCCTGCTCTTTACGCGCCGACGCTTGTTGGAATGGCAGACCGCCAGCGACGTTGACCGCCAAGCCCTCCGTGGTCTCGGCGGTTTCTATGCAACGATGTGGGTGGCGCCAGCCATGGCATTGGCGGGCGCAGTCTGGCTCGGTTTTCGGCAGCCGGATTTCCTTTTGCTGGCCGGACCCTTCTTTGGCATCTGGCTCGCGGCTCCCGCGATCGCATGGCGGATCAGTCAACCAATTCCTGCGCCGCAGCCGGAATTGACGGGCGAACAACGATCCTTTTTGCGAAAAACGGCGCGCCGCACCTGGAGATTCTTCGACGCGTTTGTTACCGCCGAGGAGAACTGGCTGCCGCCGGATAATTTTCAGGAGCACCCAGAGCCCTTCATCGCCGCCCGCACGTCGCCCACCAATCTGGGGCTGGCTGTGCTGGCAAATCTCACGGCGTACGACTTCGGCTATATCTCGGCCGAACGATTGATCACGCGCACTCAGAATGCGTTCGCCACGATGCATCGTTTGGAGCGCTACCGCGGGCATTTCTACAACTGGTACGATACGCGAACGCTGAAACCGCTGCGGCCGCTCTATATCTCGAGCGTGGACAGCGGCAATCTCGCGGGGCATTTGCTCACCCTGGCTCCCGGCCTGACGGAACTCGCGGACCAGAAAATTCTCTCACCGCAGGTCTTCGCTGGCCTGCGTGACACGCTCGCCGTGCTGCGCGATCTGGATGCAAACAATCCGGTGCTGGGCCGGCTCGAGGCGGAATTATCCCACACACCGGACACGCTCAGCGGCGCAGCCGCCTTGCTGCTGCGCCTGGCCGACCACGCGCAGTTCGCCGCTGACGCGACGCCGGCCGGCAGCGGTGATTGGCTGGCGTGGCTCCTCGCCTTCGAACGCGACTGCCGCGATCACCACAATGACCTCCTCTTTCTCGCTCCCTGGTTGGTATTGAAGCAATGGACACCGCCTGATGCTTTGGCGTTGAACTTCGCCTTGCTCGATCAAATCCCGACGCTGCGCGACGTTTCCGAACTGGATCAGTCGCTCTGCCCAGAGCTGAGCGAGGTGCTCGCTGTCCGCGGTCCGATATCCGCAACCGCTGCATCTGCGGATGCGGATCTCCCGACCGCCTGGTTGAACAGCCTGCACGAGGCGAGCGACCGCGCCAGTCAGCGCATTCAGCAGTTGACTCACCTGGCGCGGGAAAGCGCTGAACTGGCGGATATGGATTTCGCCTTCCTGTTCGATCCCGCACGCGAACTTTTCTCCATCGGGTACAACGTCACCGACCAACGCCGCGACAGCAGTTACTACGACCTTCTGGCCTCGGAGGCGCGGCTCTGCAGTTACGTTGCCATCGCTCAGGGGCAGGTGCCGCAGGACCACTGGTTCTCACTCGGACGGCTGCTTGTTGGAGTTCACGGCACGCCGGTATTGGTTTCGTGGAGCGGCTCGATGTTCGAGTATTTAATGCCGTTGCTGGTGATGCCGAATTTCGAGCACACCCTGTTGGACCAAACCTATCAGAGCGTTGTTCAGCAGCAAATCGAGTACGGCCGGCTGCGCCGAGTGCCATGGGGAATTTCCGAATCGGGCTACACGCTCACCGACGTCAATTCCAACTACCAATATCACGCATTCGGTGTTCCGGGCCTGGGTTTGAAACGCGGTCTCGCCGAGGATCTCGTGATCGCGCCGTACGCCACGATGATGGCGTTGATGGTGGCGCCTCGTGAGGCGTGCGAAAATCTCCAGCGCCTGGCGACGGAAGGCCAGACCGGCACCTATGGTTTTTATGAAGCGGTCGATTACACGGCTTCCCGTCTTCCGCCGGGACAGTCCAGCGTCACCGTCCGCTCGTTCATGGTCCATCATCAAGGCATGGGGCTGCTGTCCCTCGCCTACCTTCTGCTTGATCGCCCCATGCAGCGGCGTTTCATGGCTTATCCCTCTTTTCGCGCGGCAGATCTTTTGTTGCAGGAACGTGTCCCCGAAGCCGCCGCGAAACTTTTGTCGGGAGATTTGGAGCTGGATCGATCGCGTAAACTCGCGGCCCAAATCGAAGGCTCGGGCAACATGCGGATCTTCTCTTTTCCGGGCCTGCCAGCACCCCAGGTTCATCTCCTCTCCAACGGCCGGTATCACGTCGTCGTCAGCAGTGCGGGTGGCGGCTACAGCCGTTGGCGCGATCTTGCGCTCACTCGCTGGCGCGAAGATTCGACCCGAGATTGTTGGGGTACGTTTATCTATCTGCGCGATGTAAACACCGGGGAATTCTGGTCAGCGGCCCATCAACCCACCGGGCGTACCGAGCGGATCGGCGAGGCAATCTTCACGCAGGCGCGCGCAGAATTCCGTCTCCAGGATCCCACCATCGGCGTGCACACCGAGATCAGTATCTCACCAGAAGATGATGTGGAGTTGCGCCGCGTGACGCTGACCAACCACACCTCGACCGAACGAGTGATCGAATTGACCAGCTACGCTGAAGTCGTCCTGGCCAAAATTGGTGCGGACACCGCCCATCCCGCGTTCAGCAATCTCTTCGTGCAAACGGAGTTTGTCTCCTCTCAGTCGGCGATTCTCTGCACGCGGCGCGCAAGTTCGCCGGAGGAGAAATCGCCCTGGTTGTTCCATTTGCTCGTTGGCCAAGGCGGCGACCAAGGTGAAATCTCGTGCGAGACCGACCGCGTCCGGTTTATTGGCCGAGGCCGGACACCCGCCAGTCCGGCTGCATTTCAAGATGTATCGCCGCTTTCGAATACGACCGGGTCCGTGCTCGATCCCGTGGTGTCGCTGCGGCGCACGATCACCATTCCCCCTAATTCCAACGCCCGAATCGACCTGCTGATGGGTGTGGCGGAAACTCGCGAAGCCGTGCTCGCGCTCGTGGAAAAATATCAGATGCCGCGCCTCGCGGATCGTGCTTTCGATCTCGCGTGGACGCACAGCCAGGTTTCTCTGCGCCAGCTCAACGCTTCGGAAGCGGAGGCCCAGCTTTATTGCCAGCTCGCGAGTGCTCTGATCTACGCCGATCCCGCCCGACGGACCGCGGCCAGCGTGATGCTCAGCAATCGACGCGGGCAAAGCGGCCTTTGGAGTCAAGGTATCTCCGGCGATGCCCCGATCGTTCTCCTGTCCATCAGCGATTCGAGCCGCATCGAGATCATGCAGCAACTTGTGCAGGCGCATGCCTACTGGCGGCTGAAAGGGCTGACGGTCGAGTTGGTTATTCTCAACGAGGATGCCGCGGGCTATCGGCAGAATTTGCGGGAGCAGATCGTCCGTCTCATCCCGTCGGGACTCGAAGCCCAGATGCTCGACAAACCCGGCGGTATTTTCGTCCGACATTTCGATCAGATCAACGCCGAGGAGCGGACCCTGTTGCAGGCCGTGGCGCGAGTGGTCCTGAGCGACGAGAATGGATCGCTCGCGGATCAGAGCGACCGGCTTGGCAATCCCGACTTGCCCATCCCGGCCTTTGCCGCGTCACGATCGGCAGTCCGCGAACCCACGCCGGCGCTGGCGCCGCGAGAACTGATTTTTCACAACGGGATTGGAGGATTTACTCCCGACGGCCGCGAGTACGTTATTACGCTTTCACCGGGTCAGATGACGCC
>DAITQE010000073.1:0-9973 GCA_036833235.1 Opitutus sp. | reverse complement strand
CGCTTGAGAATCAGTGAGATTTGGCGGTAGGCGACCGCGTGCTTGGAGAGATCGTCATAGACGATCAATGCGTCCATGCCGTTTTCCATGAACCATTCGCCCATCGCGGCGCCCGAGTACGGCGCGAGGTATTGGTTGGCAGGATTGTCTGCTGCAGGCGCAGCGACGATGATGGTGTACTGAAGCGCGCCAGCCGCTTCCAGCGCAGCCATCGTGCGGACGATGTTCGAGTTCTTCTGGCCGACCGCGACGTAGATGGAGTAAACCGGACGAAACGTTGGGTCACCGCTCGCCAAGCCGACCTTGTTGATTTTCGCCTGGTTGATGATCGTATCGATCGTGATGGTTGTCTTGCCGGTGCCACGATCACCGATGATCAATTCCCGCTGGCCACGGCCGATTGGAATCATCGAGTCGATCGCCATGATACCGGTGAAGAGCGGCTGCGAAACGGATTTGCGAACGATGATACCTGGCGCAATTTTTTCGACCGGGTTTGTCTCGGTCGCCGCGATTGGACCTTTGCCGTCAACCGGATTGCCGAGTGCGTCCACCGCGCGCCCGAGCAGCGCTTTGCCGACGGGAACAGACAGGAGACGACCCGTGGTTTGGACTTCGTCACCTTCTTTGAGCTGCGAGATATCACCGAGGATGACGCAGCCGACTTCGTCGGCTTCCAAATTCAGTGCGATGCCGATCGCTCCGCCGGGAAACTGGACCATCTCATTATACATCACATCGGAGAGGCCGTCGATTTTGGCGACGCCGTCGGCAACGGTGCGGATGTGGCCGGTATTCTTTTTGACAGCCTTGCTGGAGAGCTTGGCAATCTGCTGTTCGATTTGGTCGAGGACGGTGCTCATCGGAAAAGGGTATGTAAATGTTAGAGGCAGGGAAAATCAGACGGCGGCAGCAAGCGTCGCGAGCTGGTTCGCGACAGATGATTCATAGGTATCGTCACCAACCCGGATCCGGAGACCGGCGAGAAGCGCATCGTTTTTCTTCGATAGCGCGGTGACCGGGCGACCGTACTTTTTCGTCATAGCCGCGGCTATCGCTGCGAGCGTGGCATCACTAATCGAGCCGGCATGTTCGACGATGGCACGACCGCGTGCCACTTCGGCGGCGACCAGACGATGATAGGCTTTTAGCACGGCGAGCGCGTGAGCCGGCCGGTGCTTCTCGATATATTCGAGGACACCGCTGACGCGCTCAGCGGAAACAACGCCTCCGACGAAGGTCATTTTGAAAAACTGTCGGGCAAGCTGCTGAGTTTGTTTAGTGCCGGAGGCCATCGCGGGAAAAAGAGCAGAAAACGAAAAGGCTGAGAGCTGAAAAGTGGGCGTGAAGCGTTTAGAAATTCGAGAGCCGAAATTCAGCCATTCTGTTTTTCAGAGATGAAGTCGTCTTGTTTAGGCGTTCGTGAGTTCGCGAGTCGCGGCGTCGTTGTAGGCAGCGCGGTCGGCTTCGGACAGCTTTTGCGCGAGGACGCGTTCGGTGGTGACGACGACGAGCCGGGCGAGTTCACCGCGTGCATCGGCAAGCATTTTCTTGTGCTCGAGTTCGATCGCCTGCTGGGCTTTTACAAGGAGCTCGTTGGCTCTGCCCGTCGCTTCCTGTGTTTGTTTATCGAGGAATTCCTTGGCCGTCTTGCGCGCTTCATCGATGACGCGCGCGGCCTCGAGCTGAGACTGCTTGATGATGGCGCCGCTTTCCTGCTGCGTGGCGGCGAGCTTGGCTTGCATCTCGTCCGCATATCGGAGGCCGGACGCAATTTTCTGCTGACGCTCGTCGAGAGTCGCGACGACGGGCTTGAACGCGAACTTCCAGAGTATGAACGCAACAATGCAGAAATTCAGGATCTGCGCCAAAAGGAATGGCCAGCTGATGCCGAACTGTTGGGTGATTTTGGTCAGGCCGCTGGCGGCTTCGCCGTGGTCGGCGACCGTTTCCGCGACATGGCCGGTGGCTTGAGCGAGAACGAGCAGTGAGGAGAACATGACAGTAGACAGGAAAAGGGCCGCGCCGACGAGTAGACGTCGGCGCGGCGAAAGAGCGGACGATATTATTGACCGAGGAACAGCGCGTAGAACGCGACCGCTTCGGCCAGCGCCATGCCGATGATGCCTTGCACGAGGATCTTCGTCGAAGCTCCGGGATTACGGCCGACAGCTTCAGCGGCTTTGAAGCCGACGAGACCTACGCCGATGGCAGCGCCGAGACAGCCGAGGCCGCCTTGGATGCTGCCCGTGATTTCCGCGAGGGTGTTAATCATGATGGTATGTATTTGTGGGTTGGTGATCCGCCGCCCGCACGCTTGGCACGGTCCCGGCGGGAAATCTTCAGTGCGCGGTCGCGGCGTGGCCGTGGGTGTCGTCGCTCGGGTGATCGTCGCCGTGATTGCAGATCAGTCCGATATAAACGCTGACCAACAGTGTGAACACGAACGCCTGCACGAAGCCGATCAAGAGCTCGAGAAAGTAGAACGGAGCCGGGAGTCCCCATTTCTGGATACCGCTCATGGCGTGGATCAGATTCTCGCCGCCGTAGATGTTGCCAAAGAGACGAAACGAGAGCGAAACGGGACGGAAAAGAATTGAAACAATTTCGATCAGTCCTGCGCCGAAGAAGATAACGAAGAGCGGATAATAGATAACGGCGGGTGTTTCTTTCTTATCTGCCTTGTTGCCGAAAATATCCTGAAGGACGAACTTCGGCCCGGCATAGCGCATTACGAAATAGAACCAGCCGACGAAGGCCACCGCGGCCAGTGCGATAGTCCCGTTCATATCCGCGTTACCTGGACGAACCAGTTCTTTTGCAACGCCGTCTTCGAAGACGTAAATTGTACCGACGCCAGGAAAAAGACCGCTCCAATTTTGAATCAGGATGAAAGTGAAGAGCGAAATCAACAGGGGGAACGTGTGCTTGGCTACCTTATTACCGACGATCGGAGCCGTGAGATTGAGAATACCTTCAACGAGATTCTCGACGATGGCCTGCCCGCGGGAAGGGATGAGTTTGGGACGTCTGATCGCCAGGCGAATCGCAATAATCAATACAATCGCAACCACCCAACTCGTGACCATGCTGTTTGTCACCGGCAACGGGTAACCAGGAATCGGTATGCTAAACAATCGCTCAGCTGCTGATGCCACACCATGGGATTCCGCAGCGGTTGCCGGCAACAGTGTGACTAACAAACAGGGGAAAAGGGCGAGTTTTTTGACTCCTAACATGGATACGGGAAGCGTGATAATTAGAGCGAAAAGGTAAGAGAAAGGCTAACGCGATGAACTCCGTCAACCCCTGAAATGCGCGGACTGTGGGGCTGCAGTTTAATTCGCGTCAAATTCCGAAGCTCAGATTACGATCACCCGAATCTCGAAGTCGCGCGGTCAATGACGAGAACGTTTCCGCGCGATTCTGAAAAACCGTTTCGTGCTCAAAACTCCAAGCGTCTTCTGTTGGAGGATTCCATCGAGAATTGTTGCGTAAGACGGCGCACGCCTCCTCGAAATAGGATCGGTGATCGGTTCTAAAAAAAAGTCGACCGCCCTCCTCCACTTTACCGGTAAGTTGTGCGAGAAACTCTGGTTGTAGAATTCGATGTTTGTGGTGACGCAGCTTCGGCCACGGATCCGGAAACAGAATGAAAATGTCCCGAATTGATCGATTGGCCGGAATGGTCTCCAGAAACAACCGGGCTTCCGCGCGGATAAAGTGGAGGTTTTCGAGTTTAGCTCGGTCACGCTTTCGGCGGGCGCGTTCGATGCGATCGCCCGCGATATCAATTCCGATACAAATTTGGTCGTGATGGGCCGCTGCATACGCAGCGAGAAAATGCCCGTGGCCACAGCCGACTTCCCACACGAAGGAATCTGAGTTGCTCAAAATTTTCGCCAGCTGCACCCCCAGCTCGGCACGACGGTGAGCAAGCACTACGTCGTAAGTCTTGGATAAGAGCCCATCGCCCTCAGCCAAAACCGGAACTGGATCATTTGCATTCATTGGCGCGGCGAGTGGATTCTATAATAACCATTAAGATACTGATGTCCGCAGGGTTAACCCCGCTTATGCGGCTGGCTTGTCCCAGTGTTGAAGGCCTTATCTCAGTCAGCTTGATAGCACTTTCCTTTCGTAAGCCAGATATCCGGCGGAAATCCAACGCGGCTGGTATTTGGATTTTTTCGATGTGAGCGAATTTCTCAATCTGGCGCTGTTCTCTCGCCATGTATCCTTGGTAACGGACACGGTACAGCACTTCGGATTGGACTTCTACAGACTCGTTTTGGAATTCTTGAGGTAGTTGACCATTGTCGTCGCCGCGGCGGACGATTTCGCTCAAAGTGCTACCGTTCAACCGGATAGCTTCAAACCGGTCCGTCCAGTGTTCAATGCGCGATTTCTTCGCGAGAATCGCGCTCAGTCTTTTATCGGGCAGCAGGTTATGTTTCCTGGCATGATGAACCAAGCGGGTTTCTGCGCTGCCGTGATTGAACAAAAGCCGATGCTCTGCGCGGCTCGTGAACATTCGGTACGGCTCATTAGTCCCCTTTGTAACTAGATCGTCGATTAATACGCCGGTATAGCCCTCATGGCGTTGGACAACCAAGGGCGCCTCTCCCCTCACCTTCAGCACGGCATTCACTCCTGCAATCAGCCCCTGAGCTGCGGCTTCCTCGTAACCGGATGTTCCGTTAATCTGCCCGGCAAAAAACAGATTTTCGACAAGTTTCGATTCGAGGGACAACAGCAATTGAGTCGGCGGTGCGAAATCATATTCTACCGCGTAAGCGGGGCGCAGCAGAACCGCCTTTTCGAGACCAGGAATGCTGTGTACGAGTTCGAGTTGAACATCGAATGGAAGACTTGTTGACAAGCCATTCACATAAAATTCGTTCGTCCCCCTCCCCTCTGGTTCGAGAAAAAGCAGGTGTCTGGGCTTGTCCGCAAAGCGTACAAACTTGTCCTCAATACTTGGGCAATACCTTGGTCCAACGCCCTCTATCTCTCCGCTATACATGGCGGATTTACTCAAGTTCGCGCGTACGATCTCCGCGCTGAGCGGCGTGGTGTAGGTCATCCAACACGAAACTTGTTCACATCCCGGCAGCCACCCAATTTTTCGACCACCGCTTTGTTCCACGTGGAACAAACCCTCATCCAGGCGCGTGTCGTGGAACGCGAAGAATGTCGGCTGATCGTCACCTTTCTGCTCCTCCATTTTCGAGAAATCCAAACTCCGTCCAAGTAATCTTGGCGGCGTGCCCGTTTTTAACCGACGCAATTCAATTCCGGCTTCTGTGAAACTGGCGGATAGCGTTTTCGCACTGAAGTCTCCGAGCCGTCCTCCTTCATTCTTATTTTGCCCGATATGCATCAGGCCGCGGAGAAACGTGCCCGTCGTCACGACCACGGTCCGTCCGTAAAACTCGACGTCTAAATTCGTGCGGCAGCCGATAACGGTTCTGTTTTTGTAGATCAACCCGGTTACCGTTGCCTGAAAGATCTGAAGGTTGGGCTGCAGCTCCAGCGTGTGCTTGAGCCTAAACTGGTAAGCTTTCTTGTCGCACTGCGCTCTGGGCGATTGAACGGCCGGACCCTTGGTGTGATTCAGCAGTCTGAACTGAATTCCTGTCACATCCGTGTTGATTGCCATTTCACCGCCGAGGGCGTCGATTTCACGCACCATCTGGCCCTTGGCTTGCCCGCCGATTGCTGGATTACAGCTCATCTGGGCAATGGTATCGATATTCCCAGTCAGGAGTAGGGTAGAGGCTCCCATGCGAGCGGCGGCTAAAGATGCCTCAACCCCGGCATGACCTGCCCCGCACACAATAACATCGAATTCCAATTCGCTATAACGCATGATGTTGATCCATAGAGCAAGCAACGCTATCTAAACGCTCAACCCGACGCAAGAGCACGGCTACTTACCGATGCAAAATGTCGCGAACAGGCGGTCGAGCATGCGTTCATTGTCTATTTTTCCGCCGATCTCTTCCAGCCCGACAAGCGCGGCTCGTAAATCTCCAGCCAGTAGCTCCGCCGCCGCGGCATCTCTGATTTGTTTCCGAGCGGCTGTTAAATTGTCTCGGACGGTCGTCAACGCGTGAGCGTGACGGGCATTGATCGCAGTGAAGTCACTCCCCACCGTCGGACGGAACGCGTCAGCAGCAGCAGTTATGGCGGCGGCTAGCTCCTCAAAGCCTGAACCCGTCGTTGCGGATATTCCAACGATGGGGATGCCTTCAAAGGCATCCGCGGGCACAGCGCTTGGTGCTAAATCGGTTTTATTGACGACCACGATAGCCCTACCAAGCTTCAGGTATGCTCGAAGCTCAGAAGGAAAATAGGGCGAGCCTGATTCCGTATCAGTCACCGCCATAACGAGATCTGCCTCTTCAGCCTTTTCCATCGTTTTTTCCATTCCAAGCTTTTCCAACGGAGCCGGCGTTATGTTAAGTCCCGCTGTATCGATCAGCCGCAGACAATAGGGTCCCACGATGATTCGCTCCTCGATAAAGTCACGGGTCGTGCCGGGCTCTGGACTAACTAAAGCGCGATCGCGACCGACCAATCGATTAAGTATACTGCTCTTTCCGACATTGGGGGCGCCTAAAATAACGGTCTTGATCCCATCGCGGAGCAACTCGCCATACCGGCCGGTCGCGAGCAATCCATTGGTCTCGCGCAACAGATCCTCAATTTCTCCGCTCAACGTGGTCTGATCTTCAACTGGCAAATCTTCATCCGGGAAATCGATGTATGCTTCGACATGCGCAATCACGCCCAACAAACGCGTAACCATACTTTCAATGCGCCGTCCGAGAGCGCCACGCAGCTGTTGATTTGCGGCGGCCAACGCGCGGTCACTATGAGCGTGGATGAGATCCATCACCGCCTCAGCCTGGCTGAGTTCCATTCGACCATTGATAAATGCACGTTGGGTGAACTCACCTGGATTCGCCGGCCGACATCCTCGGGCGAAGAGATCCTCGAGAATCTTTTGCACGATGAATGGATTGCCGTGAGAGGTTATCTCGAGGGTGTCTTCCGCAGTGTAGGATTTCGGTCCTTGAAAAAAAACAAACAACACATCGTCAAGCAAAGCGCCGCTCCGATCGCGGTAGTCGCTTCGGCGGACCCTGCGGGGGAGGGGAGCGACGCCGAAGATTTCATCCAGCAACCGCGCTGTATCCGGACCGCTAACACGAACGACTGCAACCGCGGACGCTCCCACAGGTGTCGCCAGCGCAGCAATCGTGTCGGAGAATCGTGACATTCGAGCCCACGCAATGCGCCGGCAGCGCGAACGCAAAACGATTCCTGCGTCCGACCTGCAATTCGCGCGCAAAATTCAGCAATCTGCGCGCAGCGGTTGCCGCCGCTGAGGCCCATTGTAGTGGGATGTCCGCAATCGACCCGTTTGCGTTGTTCGACAAATGGTTTGCGGTCGCCCGCGCCACCGAGACCAACGATCCCACCGCAATGGCCCTGGCTACGGCTGATGCGGCCGGCCGCCCGAGCGTCCGCATGGTCCTGCTAAAGGCCGCGGATTCGTCCGGGCTGGTTTTTTATACGAATCTCGAAAGTCCGAAGGCTTGTGACCTGCGAATAAATCCGCGCGCTGCGCTATGCCTCCACTGGGCTCGCCTCGAGCGCCAAGTCCGGGTCGAAGGCCGGGTCGAAGTGGTCGCAGACACGCAAGCCAACGAGTACTTTGCCACGCGTCCGTGGCTCAGCCAATTGGGAGCGTGGGCTTCCCCCCAATCCAAACCCATGAAAGATCGTTTCGAGCTGGAGCAGGCAGTCGCGGCGGCGACTCTTCGGTTCAATGTCGGCAAAGTTCCACGACCGCCACACTGGTCGGGTTTCCGAGTCGTACCTGATCGCTTCGAATTCTGGCAGCAACGCCCGTTCCGGCATCATGATCGGCAGGAATTTGTTTTCGAGGGAAACGAATGGCACCAGCGATGGCTTTTCCCATGACGCGATGCCTGCGCTCCCAACCTTCGTCGATAAAAAATTTACCGACCAGAGACCACGATCTCTTTGACGCGGGAACCGTCATCAACTTTGTCCCCAGGATAAACCACCACTCGATCGTTTTCCCGTAGACCTTCGCGAATCTCCGTATCCAAACCATTGCTTCGCACAATCGTAACTGGCCGGACCCTCGCCCGTCCTCCGGTAACAACGAACGTTTCCCAAACTCCGCCACGCTGAAACAATGCACCGGCGGGCGCTTTTAAAACATTCTCGCCGGACCAGCAAAGCCCGGGCCTGCTGTAGTTCGAACTCAGCAACCTGCTGCGCGAATTCCGCCGCGCGCGCCTCCTGGGCAGTCGTTGTTTCCCTCATCAAAACAATCTCGAGTTCCTGCTGCGAAATCGCCTTTCGCTCAGCTAGCTCACGAAACCGCACGAGATCATTTTTGGCGAGCGCGTGCGCCGCGCGCGCTCGCTCGAGTTGCGCTCCAGCAAGCTGGCGGTTCGCTTCCGCTCCTCTGACGCGAGCTTCCGCTTCAGCTTGCCCGCGCGCATCAAGGAGATCGGCTCCACTCGTTTCGAGTACCGCTAAAATCGTTTCTCCGGCTTTCACAATCGTCCCGGGTTTCCAGTCGATCCGCTGCAGTTGGCCAGCGACCGGGCTCGAAATGAGGTAACGGTTTTTCACTCGAGTCATCCCTTCTTCATCCACCGTCACGACGACATTACCGCGTTCAACCGTTGCGATTTCGACCGGCAATGCTTTCGGCCACAAACCTGCCGCGATCAAAGCCAAGAGGAGTACCGCGCCGAGCCAAGGCAGATACTTTCGAGACGAATCTCGCAGCGAAGATTTGTTCGCTGGCCGGCGGTCCGGCGATGACGGGGACGTGCTTGTGCTCATGAATTTTAAACCAATCAATCGCGTGCTTTTAGAGCGCCGACAAGGTCGAGCTGATCGAGGCGGCGACTCGCGAAAAGCGCCGAAATGCCGGCCGCGAGGAGAACCACCAAAGCCGCCAGTGCGTAATTTCCGGTCGCGAGGATGACGGGCAAACGAACAAACTCCGTATTCACGGCCTGGATAATTACACCAGCAAACCCGGACCCGATCACCAAGCCAAAGGGCAGGGCGAGCAAGGTCAGAATCGCAAGCTCACTCACCAACACTGCCGCAACCTCTCGCCGCGTGAAGCCGACCACGCGCAGCGTCGCCAACTCACGCTGCCGCTCCGAGAGGGAGATTCGCGCGTTATTGTACACGATCCCAAATGCGACGACGACGGCGAACGACATGTAGATCTTTTGGATGAGTCCAATGCTCTCGGCGGTGGTTTCCCGAAAACTGGCCCGAATCCCTTCCTTGATAACAACACTCGCAACGCGTGGGGTTTTTTTTAACGCACGCAGGAATTTCGGCCACTCACCAGCAGCGACGGATAAATAGGCGCCAGTGATCCGGTCGCCTTCGCCAAGCAGGCGATTGAGTTCCTCCAGACTGATAAAAGCCGCAGTTCCGGCAAAATCCTGCGACAAGCCCGCCACCTCGATTTGCAAGTTTGGCCGTTTGCCATCGAGTACTTGCACATTCAATACGTCACCAGGGTGGACGCCGAGGATCTCCGCTAACTTCGCCGAAAGCACGATTCCCCGCGCGGGCAAAAGCAGTTGTTTCTCGTGCGCATCGATTATGCGGTTCAGCGTCCCATTGACGCTTAGCCCGGTGAGAGCGAGCCGGCGCTTGCGATGGCCGGCTCGCAACTCCACGGGCGCGCTTCGCATCGGCTCCGCGAGAATGACACCGGGTAAATGCTGAAAATCGGCCAGTGCACGAAGCGGCCCCCGGTTCGATCAGCGAAACATGCGCGGTTTGGCGCTGCACGAGGTCCCATTGATAATCAAGGACGTAATTGATGCCATCCCGCAACGCGCTCGGCACAACTAGAATTCCTGTTGCGAGTGCCTGCGGGGCGCATCTG
>DAITQE010000072.1:8062-10039 GCA_036833235.1 Opitutus sp. | reverse complement strand
AGCCACAATCTCGGCGAGGCATTCACGTTCGTGCTGACGGCTATCGTGGTCGCCCATTTTGGCTGGCGATCCGGTTTCATCGGCGCGGCGCTTCTCGGTTTGTTGGGTACCGGCATGTTGTGGTGCTTTTTCGGCGACCACCCCGAGAGGACGCAGGCCATGAAACGCGTCAGTGCATGGACGGAGCAGCGCGCCATGCTGCGCACGCCCGTCGTGTGGCAGCTCGCGCTCGCGAGTGCGCTGATGTATGTCGCACGTTACGCGATCAACAGCTGGGGCCTCTTCTTTCTCGAAAAGGCGAAGGGCTACGCGCCGGTGGAGGCGAGTTTCATCATCTCCGCGTCGTCGATCTCGGGGATCGCCGGGACGATTCTGTCCGGCTGGTTTTCTGACCGCTGGTTTGCGGGAGAACGTTTCCAGCCCGCGATCCTGATCGGCGTGTTCAACGCCGGCTCGCTCCTCGCTTTCGTGCTCGTGCCGCCCGGCTCGCGCGCGCTCGACCTCGTGTCCATGATCGCCTTCGGCCTCTCGATCGGCGCGCTGATTTGTTATCTCGGCGGATTGATGGCCGTGGATCTCGTCTCCCCGAAAGCTGCCGGCGCCGCGCTCGGCGTGGTCGGGATCGCAAGTTACCTCGGCGCGAGCGTGCAAGATGTCGTTAGTGGACAATTGATCGATGCGTTCAAGCGCACAACCGCCGCTGGCACTCTCTACGATTTCCGTCCGGTGGCGGCTTTCTGGGTCGTCGCCGCCGTGCTCTCCACGACGGTCACTTTCTTCACTTGGATCACCACACGCCGCCGAATTCCATGAACTCGACGCTGCTCCACCGCTTGCGCCGGCTGCTCTGTTCGCTGCAAGACACCATCCGCGACACCCTCGTCGTGGCGCAGGGCCGACCAAGGGACTTCACAAAAGTCGCCCTTGTGACGAAGGCCGACACGATCTACGCGGTCGACCAGATCAGCGAGCAGGCGATCCTCGGTTGGTTCGACGAACACTGGCCAGCCGCGTGGCCCGTCGAACTCGTGATGGAGGGTATCGAGGGCGACGAGCCGCTCACGTTTCCGCACGGAACGCCGATCGGACTCACTCGTTGGAAATGCATCCTCGATCCCATCGACGGCACTCGCGGCTATATGTACGACAAACGCTCCGCGTGGTCGCTCGGTGCGATCGCGCCGCAGCACGGTCACCAGACTAACCTCGCCGACATCGTGGTCGCCGCCATGACGGAGCTGCCCACGCGCAAGCAATGGCGGGCCGACCAATTCAGCGTGGTGCGCGGCGCAGGGCGCGCCGGCGTGGTCGGCACCGCCTGCGACGTTCGATCGCTCGCGCGCCCGAGCCTGCGCCGACCCCGGCCGCACCGCCGAATTCACGTGCGCCCGTCCACGGCGAAAAACTTTCACCACGGGTTCGCTTCGCTCGCGCGCTATTTTCCCGACGGCAAAGCCTTCATCGCCCAGTTCGAGGAAAAACTCTGGCGCGCGCTCCATGGCACGGCGAACCCGTCGCCGCTGGTCTTCGACGACCAGTACATCTCCACGGGCGGTCAGCTCGCCGAAATTCTCGCCGGACACGACCGCTTGGTCGGTGACATCCGTCCGATGGTCTATGCTCGGCTACACCTGAACATGGCACTCAGTTGCCATCTCTACGACATATGCACGACGCTCATCGCGCGCGAAGCCGGTGTCATCGTCGAGGCGCCCGATGGCGACGAGCTCCGCGCGCCACTCGACACCACAACGCCCATTTCCTGGGTCGCCTACGCCAACCCGATTCTTGCGCGGCTCGCTCGACCGGTATTCCGCCGACTTATCGACGAGTGCCTCTGAAGCGAAACACGACAAACTGCTCTGGAGTGCGGCGGCTTGACGCCGCTTTTTTTTGCGACCGGTTCGACGGTCGCATTCTCGACCAGGCGCTGCGTCAAGACGCCGCACTGCAAGACGGATCACCTGCCTACTGGCC
>DAITQE010000072.1:0-8052 GCA_036833235.1 Opitutus sp. | reverse complement strand
CGAAACACGACAAACTGCTCTGGAGTGCGGCGGCTTGACGCCGCTTTCGGACGATGCGCCTCGACGGTAGCGCGGGTCTTCGACCCGCTGAGCAGGTCTGAGACCTGCTCTACTTGGGCGATGCGTCGAGCCGCCGCACTCCAAGACCGATGACCTTTTACCGCCCTGTCTGCACGGTCGCCGCCGCCATCACTTCCGGCTTCAGCGCGAACCCAAACTCCTCGTGATCGTGAAACACTGCCTTCGGCTGCTTCTCGAGCGCGCACGTCACCCGTTGCAAATCCATCCGATACTCCTGCGGCGAGCGGCCCGTCGACTGCCGGAACACGCGCGCGAAATAGTTCGCGTCATGATAGCCGCACGCCACCGCGATCTCCTTCACGCTGAGTGTCGTTGCCCGCAGCGCTTCAATCGCGTTCTGCAGTCGCAGCCGGCTGATGTGCTCGACGATCCGCTCGCCGGTTTCCTGGTGAAACAGCTTCGAGAGATGACCAGGCGAACACCGCAGCTCAGCCGCGAGCGCGGCGACGCCAAGCTCCGGATCCTCGAGATTATTCCGGATCAGCCACTGACACCGGAACACCCGCTCGGTCTCGGAATAGCGTTGCGGCGTCTGCTCCTCCACCAGCGCGAGCAGCAACGAAAATTCCGCGAGCAGCAGTCCCTTGATCGCGGTCGTGCTCACCGCCGGCGCGCGGAAACGTAGTTCGCCGATCCGGTTCAGATACTCCACGAGGTCTCCATAAAAATCCGTCGTGAAAAAATGAATATCCGCGACGCACGGCCGGCCCGGCGTCAGCTCGCCGCCACGTGAATCGCCACCGTCTCGTTGTAGAAGCAGACAACCACATTTTCAAAGTCGGCCGCGCTGCGGTGGGCCACCTCGCCGTGCGGCACCCCGGGCGGCATCACGCATACCTCACCCGGCAACAACGTGAACGTTTCATCAGGAAACGTGAACGCCGTCTCACCGCCGCGCTGCACGAACAGCTCCGGCTTGAAGTGATACCCCATCCCCGGCCGCGCGACATAGAGTTCACGCGCTTGCGGGATCCGGACCTTGGCCCGCCCGCTTTCAAGCGCGGCGACCTGGCTGCGAAATGCTTCCGCGAAAATACGTCGGCTGTCGTCGCGGCCGCGCTGCGGTGTCGGGGTAAACGAGTTCATCGCGGGTGGAGTAGACCTAGTGCTTCGTCGCCCGACGGCAACGCCAGGCCTCCCGCCATCGCATAAGTGCTAACGAACATCGAAAAGTCCGCAGGCCCGCGCTTTCCCTCTTCCGCCACGAGCACAGCGTCTGGCCCTGACCCCGCCGCCCAGCCAGGCGGTCTCGCCTAACTCCGACCCCCGCATGATGCCTCCGCTCAAACCCCGCCTCTCGTTCGCGCAAATCGTGAACATGAACTTCGGCTTCTTCGGCATCCAGTATTCCTTCGGGCTCCAGCAGAGCAGCATGAGCCCGATCTACAAATACCTCGGCGCCGACGAAGCCAGCCTTCCGTATCTCTGGCTCGCTGGCCCGATGACCGGTCTCCTCATGCAACCGATTATCGGCGCGATGAGCGACCGCACCGATACGCGTTGGGGGCGGCGCACGCCATATTTTCTCATTGGGGCAATACTCTGTAGCATCGCCCTTTTCTTCATGCCATTCAGCCGCGCGTTGTGGATGGCTGCGGGACTCCTTTGGATTCTCGACGCGGCGAACAACATCACGATGGAGCCTTACCGCGCGTTCGTGAGCGACAAGCTCGACGCCACCCAGCACTCCGTTGGCTTTCTCACGCAGAGCGCATTCACCGGTCTCGGCCAGACGCTTGCCTACCTCACGCCCTCGCTCCTCGTGCTGCTCGGGATGAACAAAGACGCTGTCAACGGACACCACATTCCGCACATCGTCATCGCCGCGTTCGTCATCGGTGCCGTGTTTTCCATTTCGTCGATCCTCTGGACACTCCGCACCACGAAGGAAATTCCCCTTACGACTGCCGAGCGCGAAAAAATCCGCCACGCTCCTCGCGGATTTGCGCACACGCTTGCCGAGATCGCCGCCGCCATCCGCGAGATGCCGACGACGATGCGCCAGCTCGCCGTGATGAAACTTTTTCAGTGGTACGCGATGTTCTGTTACTGGCAGTTTATCGTCAGCTCGCTCGCCACCACGCTCTACGGCACGACCGACGCCGCCTCGCCCGCGATCCGCGAGGCGAGTCTGCTCAACGGCCGCATCGGCGGCTTCTACAACTTCGTCGCTTTCGTCGGCGCGTTTGCGCTCGTGCCGTTCACTCGCCGCTTCGGCCCAAAGATCTCCCACGCCGCCTGCCTGACCCTCGCTGGCGTCGGCATGATCTCCATCCCGCTCATTCACACGCCGGCATTCCTCTTTATTCCAATGATCGGAGTCGGCCTCGCTTGGGCGAGCATTATGGGCAATCCTTACATCATGCTCGCAGGCTGTATCCCTCCTGAGCGTACAGGCGTTTACATGGGAATTTTCAACATGTTCATCGTGATCCCGATGATCATCCAGATTTTTACCCTGCCGCTTTTTTACCGAGGCTGGCTCCATGGAGATCCGGAAAATGTCGTTCGCCTCGCTGGCGCGCTCCTCCTCTGCGCCGCCGTCGCCACGCTCTTCGTCCGCCTCACCAAACCCGTTGCGCGCGCCTCGACGCCCGCGCTGGCAACCGCGTGAGCGATGACCATGTTGCCCGCCACCCCTATTCCGGAAAATTCGAAGGTCCCAAATCGAAAATGCCGTCAGCGGTTCTCTGTTTCGGCGAACTCCTCTGGGATCATCTTCCTCACGGTGCCTTTCCGGGCGGAGCACCGTTCAACGTCGCCTATCATCTCCACCGCATCGGCATCCCGGTGCTCCCGGTTTCCGCCATCGGCCGTGACGAACCCGGCGAAAAACTCATCGCACAACTCCAAGCCTGGGGCATCGCAACCGATGGTATCAGCTCTGCAACTGCGCCGACCGGTCACGTCTCCGCCACGCTCGCCCAATCCGGCGACGCGCACTATACCATCGCTGGCAACGTGGCGTGGGATCACATCGACGTTGATGGACCGCCGCTGGCCGCCGCCTCGCAGGCGGCTGCGCTCGTCTTCGGCTCGCTCGCCCTTCGCTCCAGCGCCAACCGTGAGTCGCTCGCCCGGCTCGTCGCCGCCCTCCCAGTCACCGCGTGGCGCGTTTTCGACGTCAACCTGCGTGCGCCCCACGACGATCCCGGTCTCGTCCGCCGTTACGCCGCGCTTGCGACCGTCCTGAAACTCAACGCTGCCGAGGCCGCGCGTCTGGCCGATAATACTCGCGAATTTCCCGGCCGCGAGGAATCCGACGCCCGCCTGCTTGCGGCGCAAACGGGTGTGTCGCTCGTGTGTGTGACCGCCGGTGCTCGCGGCGCCGGTCTGTTGCACGCCGATCGCTGGACCTGGATGCCCGCTCAACCCACCGCGGTCGCGGACACCATTGGTGCCGGCGATGCCTTTCTGGCAGCTCTGCTGGCCGGCTTGCTGCGCGGCGACAAATCCGACACGGACCTTCTTGCCGCCGCCTGTCGCCATGGTGAATGGGTGGCCTCTCATCCCGGCGCCACACCGCCTTACCCAACGCCCGTATCGTGCACCGGCCCCACCTAGGTTTTTTCCGGCTCTTGCGGGCTCCGTCCTCGACAATCCCCTCGGCTCCGCCGTGCGGTCCGCGAAGCTTGGTGCAGTCTCCCTATGAAGAAGCCTCCGCAGTTTCTCCGCGTCTTCCTGCTCTCCGGTGTTTTCGGTCTCCTAGCCTGTGCTTCACTGCTCCATAGCGCCGAACTGCCGCAGATCTGCGCAGACCGTCCCGCACTCGGCGTCCCTGACTGGATCCGCTCTGCCACCATCTACGAGATTAACACCCGCCAATATTCGTCTTCCGGAAACTTTGCAGCGGTTACCGCTGATTTGCCACGCCTTCACGACCTTGGCGTCAACGTGTTGTGGCTGATGCCCATTCACCCCATCGGTGAACACAATCGCAAGGGTAGCCTCGGCAGCTACTACGCCGTCCGCGATTACTACGGGATCAATCCGGAGTTTGGATCCGAGGAGGATTTTAAAAAACTGGTCGATGCCGCACACGCCAACGGCTTTCGCATTATTCTCGATTGGGTGGGAAATCACGCGGCTTGGGACAACCCGCTCACGCAACAGCATCCCGATTATTTTGTCCGCGACGCCAATGGCTCACTTGTCCCGCCAACCGGCTTCGACTGGGCGGATGTTGTCCAGCTCGATTTCAAAAACCCAGGCGTGCTCGACTACGAATTCGACGCGATGGCACATTGGGTGAAGAAATTCGGCGTCGACGGGTTTCGTTGTGACTTCGCCACCGGCGTGCCGACTTCGTTTTGGAACGAGCTTGCGGCGCGACTCCGTGCGATCCGCCCGGATCTTTTTTTGTTGTCGGAATCCGAATTACCCCAGCACCAGCTTCACGCCTTCAACGCGTCCTATGGCTTCGAAATGATGCACACCTTCAATTCGGTGGCTCAAGGCCGCGCGGACGTTTCGCACATCGACGATACGTTGGCGCGTTCACGAGTTCGTCTACCGAATGGCGGCGCGCTGCTTTATTACACGAGTAACCACGATGAGAACAGTTGGCAGGGCACCGAATTTGAGCGACTGGGCGGCGGTGCCGCTCCCTTCGCTGTCCTCTCGTTTGCCTTGGATGGCATTCCATTAATCTACAACGGCCAGGAGATCGGCTTGAATCATCGCCTCGATTTTTTCGAACGAGACCCGATCAAATGGACCTCCAATCATCCGCTCACGGCGTTTTATCGCACGCTCTGCGAACTTAAGCGCACGCATCCGGCTCTTCGCACCGGCGCAGCGATGCATCGCGTCGCCAGTACTGAAAACGATTCCATATACGCACTGATTAGGGAAGCTGGCGGTCGGCGGGTGCTCGTGCTGCTCAATCTCACTGCCCGCGATACCAGCGCAGACTTCTTTGACCCCGCATTGGCGGGAACCTGGAGCAATGCGTTCTCGGCAGAACGGATCAGCTTGACCGCAGGCACAAGCTTCAGCCTTCGAGCATGGGAGTACCGCGTACTGCTATCAGTGCCCTGAGGACGCGTCCGAAACCGTGGCCACTGATCCGGCAATCGCGGAAAAATCCTGAAAATCCCGGACAGAACCTATTCAGGTTGGCGAAGCGATCATTAGGGGTGTAGGGTTTGCGCGTCCGAATTCTTGCTTTGGACAAACCCCGATTGTATCCGAACACCCCAGACGTCCCGGCGCGGCCGATTATGTCGCCATGAAAGCCATCTTTGACGCGAAAACCCAGAGCCATCAGGAACGCGCCGAGATGCGGAGCATCTTCGACCTGTGGATCAAGCAAGCCGAACGCGGATTCCTGCGCGTCCGCATTCCAAAAGAAGGCAAGCCCGTTCACGGACTTCGTGGAATGCATTATCACTACCGTCCGGAAGTTTTCCTGCAGATTTATGGCCGCACGGAGTTCAAGTTTCCGCGAGAGCGCTTCGAATTGCTTCCGGGCGAGATCTGTATCGTTCCCGCAGGCGTGCCGCATGGCGAAACCGTGTATCCGGACGTAAACCACCCGTTTCGTAACCTCGTCGCCGGTTTCTACAACAACACGATCAGTCTGCACTTCGCCTACGAAGCGACTCTCCAGCACCCGGACATCGAGACGATCGAATTCTTCGATGCGCCCAATCTCGAAGTTTTTCTCACGCTGACCAACAGTCTCGTCCATACTCACGCGATGCAGGCTCCGGCGCGTGAAGCGGTGCTGAAAGGTTTGCTCATCGCGCTGCTTGGTCTTTTCCGCAACATCGTCGAAACGGGCACCGGCAATCTGAACGGAGACGTCGGCAAGGTTTTCCAGGCGAAATGTCTGGTTCGCGAGCAGTTCTCCAACCCCGAGCTTCGCGTGCAGGACATTGCCTCGATGCTCGGATGTTCCGCAGACTACCTGTCACATCTCTTCCATATCGAGACGAAGGAACGGCTGACCCACTACATTCAGCGTATCCGGATTGAGGGTGCAATTCTCGCGCTCGGCACAACCGCTTTGACGATTTCTGAAATCGCTTACGCGAGCGGCTTCGCAGATCCGGCCTACTTCGCGCGAGTTTTCAAGCAGCACAAAGCCATGTCGCCTCAGGAATTTCGTGCCCAGCTCGATGCCCACCGCAGCTAGCGCGAACCGCAGCCGAAAACCGTTTACGCCAATCGCGTTGATTTCACCCACGGCACCCCGCAGGCAAAACCTGCTGCCGATCCGAACGCCCTCGCTGGCGTCTAGGGCGGAGCCGAATCTTCGGCTGGAACCAATCGCACGATCCGGCCACGTTTCCCGATCAGTTCCAATGCGAGATAGAGGTAACCATCAGGCCCGGTCTTGATGTCGCGCACCCGCCCCAACCGACTAAAAACTTGTTCATAGTGCGCCACTCGATCGCCATCGAGGACGACACGCACAAATTTCTGTTGTGCGAGCGAACCTAGGAAAAGATTCCCCTTCCATCGCGGGAAACGATCGCCCGTGTAGAATTCGATTTCACTCACCGCAATCGACGGCGTCCAGTTGATCACGGGCTGCTCCATACCCGGCGCTTCGGTTTTATCCGAGATCGGCGTGCCGTCGTAGTTCATGCCCAAAGTGATGATCGGCCAGCCGTAGTTCCTGCCGCGTCGGATGTGATTGAGTTCATCACCTCCGCGTGGGCCATGCTCCGTTTCCCACAAATCACCATTACGCGGATCGATCGCGAGGCCCTGGGGATTGCGGACGCCATACGCCCAAATCGATCCGGCATTTCCGGCGACGTTCGCGAAAGGATTATCAGGCGGCACGCGCCCGTCGCGAAACACGCGATGAATTTTTCCATTCACCGCGGTAAGGTCCTGCGCTTTGCCAGTCGTCCCTTCCTCCATGCCGCGCTCTCCGACGCTAAAAAACAGATAGTCGCCTTGAAACACCAGCCGACCGCCAAAAAGCACATAACCTTTCTGATACTGCTCGCGGGGAATCGAAAAAATCGTTTCGCGATTGATGAGTTCGCCGCCGCGCAATTGCGCGCGGATGATTTTGGTCATCGCAGTATCGTCTTCACCCGGATCGCTGAAAGACAGGTAGATCCAGCCGTTCTGTGCGAAATCCGGATCTGCGACGACCGACATCAATCCCGCCTCGTCGCGCACCACCACCCGGGGCACTCCGCTGATCGGCGTCGGCAGTAACTGATGATGATCGATCACCCGCAATCGCCCGACGCGTTCAGTGACAAGCAATCGTCCATCCGGCAGAAATGTCATCGACCACGGTACGTCAAGCCCCTCGGCAATCGATTCGATTCGATACGAATGTTCTTCGCTTTTTCGAATTCCCTCCGGCAGGGCATCCTCTTCGCCCGGTTGTGGATCAACCGAGCGCGTCGCAGTTTCACGGATATAGGCGATGAGCGCACGCTCTTCCGCCTCGTTAATTGCATCTTTAAACGCTGGCATGCCGTCTTCGGGATAACCGTCGTGAATACTACGGAGCAGACTGTCGTCGCCGCCGCCGTGTTTCCACTTGTTGTCGATCAGACTCGCCGCCTTTCCGCCGCGAAGATCGTCCCCGTGACAACCGCTGCAATAATCCATGTAAACTTTCCGCACATTGCGGTCTCCCGGTTGCGCATAGCCGAAGGCGCCAAGCATGACGCTGGCTAAAACGTATCGAAATGGATGAAGCATGCCGTGTGGCAAAAAAGTGTACGCGGTTCCGACCGAGGAACCCGTCACGCGTTCCTCGACTTCAGCTCTCGTTTTTGACGAGACCCCACAGCTGCGGAATCCCCGGGCACCGCGATCAGGGCGTTCCCCGTGAGGACGTTGACGAGCGGCGCGCAGCCTGACAATCGAACAGAGATGCCTTCGAAACCGATCCCGGGCTCCTCCGGCGACGTTCTCACGTGCTTGCCGTCGCCTTACATCGCGCACGCTGCAACGGGATTGCTTTATCTGCCCCGGTTTCTCGCAAAATGC
>DAITQE010000071.1:238-10052 GCA_036833235.1 Opitutus sp. | reverse complement strand
TCGTCCGTGTTGATCTCTGGGGCCACATGAAAAAGTTTCCAGTATCGGAGTATGTCTTTCCGGTCGCGATCAGGTAACTCCTCCAAACAACATTCGAACTGGGTGACGAATTCTTCGTGGCTCATTGGGTAGTTTTCGGGTCTGGTATCCTCAACTGTTCCTTACCCTCTCGCACTTACGCGATTTAGCCGACTCGAATCTGTAGATACGTTTGGAGAAAGGGTTTCCAAATTAGGACACCACCCTTCGAGCGCGGCGCTTGACTCAGTCATGCTGCTATGAAACATCGACCCTTCACTCTACCAACACCCATGGGCCAACAACTGAACAAATACATCAAACGTAAACGCCGCGCCGCCTACTTGAAGCGCAAGAAGGCCCGCACCAAGGCCGCAGCGAAGAAGAAGTAAACCCCTCGGCCAGCCGTTTGTCCTCTCTAGCGGCCCCGGCTTTCGGGGCCGTTTTCATTTAGCGAAGTCGTCCGTCACACACTCTCAGGGCCAGCCGAATAGGTAAGTTGAGCGGCACAACGGTACAATCAGCAGCGGATTAACCCGGCATCGCCATTCCATCACCGAAGCACCGCCGCAGCTCACGCCCTCCCGTTTTCATGATCAAAGTCAGTCTCATTTCCCTCGGTTGCGCCAAGAATCTCGTCGATAGCGAAATCATGGTCGGCCACCTGCACAAGGCAGGCATGACCGTCATCCCGGACGCCACCAAAGCCGACGTCGTGATCGTCAATACGTGTTCGTTCATCGATTCGTCCAAAGAGGAATCCATCGGACACATCCTCGAAGTTCATCAAAACCGCGGACTCAAGAAACGCCGCAAGGAACAGAAGCTGATCGTCGCTGGCTGCATGTCGCAACGGTTTTCGAAAGATTTGTCCACGTCGCTGCACGACGAAGTCGACGCCTTCATCGGGCTGGATCAGGTGACGAAGATCGTCCCGATCATCGAAGAAATTTACGCGAAGGAACGCGGGGCCGATCACACGCCAGTGACGTTTATTGAAGGACGCTCGACCTACATTCCGGATTACGACACGCCGCGTTTCCGGCTCACGCCAAAGCATTTCGCCTACATCAAAATCGCGGAAGGCTGCAATCATCCGTGCACGTTCTGCATCATTCCGCAGATTCGCGGACGCCATCGCAGTCGCACGGTCGAAAGCGTCGTCGCGGAGGCGCGGCAGCTGGTCAAAGAAGGCGTTAAAGAGATCAACTTGATTTCGCAAGACACGACGTTCTTCGGCATGGACACGTGGGAGCAGCGGCCCAATCCACGCACGCCCGTCGACTCCTCGCGTGGCATGGCACTGACCACGCTGCTGCGCCAGCTCAACGCGATTGAAGGGGATTTCTGGATTCGTTTGCTGTACACGCATCCGGCGCATTGGAGCGATGAGCTCATCCGCACGATCGCCGAGTGTCCGAAGGTCGCGCGCTACATCGATATTCCGCTGCAACACATCAGCGATCACATGCTCGGTCGCATGCAGCGCGAAACCAGTGGCGATTACATTCGCGATCTGATCGCACGAATCCGCGCGGGCATTCCAGGTATCGCTATTCGCACCACGTTCATCGTCGGCTTCCCCGGCGAGACCGAGGCGGATATCGAGGAACTGTGCAATTTCGTGCGCGAAACCAAATTCGAGCGTCTGGGAGTATTCCGTTACTCGCAGGAAGACGGCACCCGCGCCGCGAAAATGGAAGAGCAACTTTCGCCCAAGATCAAAGAGGCGCGCTGGCACCGGACAATGGCTTTGCAGAAGACGATCGCCTCCGAAGTCAGCAAGAGCTACGTCGGGCAAACCTTGAAGGTGCTCGTCGAAGAACCGGGCGTTGCGCGCGGCGAAGCGGACGCACCGGATATCGATGGTCGCGTGTATGTCCCGCGCGAACTGCCGGTCGGAGAATTCGTCGAGGTCGAGATCACGGGGTATCAGGATTACGACTTGCTCGCGCTCCCTATTGGTGAGAAACCGGCGGAATGGAAAGTCGCTCGTCAGGCCCAGTAGCATCGCAATTTTCCGTCAGCGCTCGCGTCGCGCTTACGTCGCTCCTTCTGCTGGCATCGTTGGTCCTCGCGGGCTGCCACAAGGCTTCGCGCGATGACCGGATTGCTGCTCACGACGACACCGAGTTCGAGGAATGGGTAGCGAGCCACTCGGCCGTGCTGACTCCCGCAGAAACCCGTGAACTCAACGAAGCGCGTCAGCTGATCCGGTTCCGCGTGATGCAAGCGCACACCGGCCTCCCAGCCGATGAATTTGCCAAAGCCGTGTACGCCGACATTGATGGAAAAACGGTGCGCGAAGTTTTGCTGACAGGCAACGCGCTGCAAATCGGTCGCGTCAAAGCAGAGCTCGCGAATTTTCAGCCGCAACTGAAGCGATTTGAAACTCACGAGGCGGACCAAAGCTTGAGCGATGAGCAAAAAACCTATGTGGCGAACAGTCTCTCGACGCTGCACCAAAAAATTCAGCAACGGGAGGAAGAGCTGACGCAATTGAAGGCGCGACTCGAGGAGCTGAAGCGCGCTGCTCCGGCGTCAGCGAAATAGCAGTGTCAGGCGCTCTCGCTCCGAGTGAGCCGACACTCGCGATGCGCCACGGTTTAGCGCGAGAGACTGTGTGAGAAGACTGGGTGAAAACGCAGCGGATGGCGTAGGTAGCGTGCTCGCCGCGCTACGTCCGCGTCGTCGGGCCCGTTGCGCGGCAAGCGCGCAACCTACGGTTCAATCCATGAATCGCTGAGTTTTCGTCCTGCTGGTGGTTTGTCCACTCGCTCACGCTCGCCGCTACCAGCGACTAACGTTGATATGAGCTCCAGCACCCGCGCTCCCAGCCTGCCACTTCTCATCGAACTTTCGCGGACAGCTTGGAGCGCTCTGCTCGTTTCGAGTCCTTCGCGGGTGAGTGTTCGCAATTTTTCACCTGCGTTGCTTCGGGACGGTGGGTTCTTGCTGGCAGCTGATTTGCTTTGCCACCTCGCAATCCCGCTCGGCCGCGGCAATTCGTCTTTTTCCGGACGCCGGTGGTGTGCGACGTGAGCGCGCGGCCCTTGCTCGCCGCAATCAAAACAGTCGGTAGATCCCGCGTATCGCCGAAGCGGCACTGTTTTGCTTGAGGGCAGCGACTGCAGGAGCCTTGAAGTTGCCAGTGAACCAGCAGCTTGAATCCCGCCGAAAGTTCATCCGCCATGCGCAAACGTTCACTCTCCGCTAATTCCGGATACGCCTCACCGAATTCCTTCACGATCAACTCGAGTGCGCGTTGTCCGGTGTTGAAATACGGCAGCAGTCCATTGAGCGCGCAGTCGCCGCGCGTCGCGAAAGGGGGACTGTTATCTAGCTCCTTCAACCAAGCCTCCATGGAACCGGCGGCCAGAACCGCCCAAAGCTGCCGCAGCGTTTTGTTCATCGCCGCGTCGAGCGCCGCCAAATCGATATGTTTGAAATCCGGATACTCGCGCAGCAGTATTTCCCAGCATGCTTTCTCCGCTGGCTGAAAGGTCTCACAAGCCTGCAGGTCGCGCGGGCTCACGATCCAGATAATAACATGAATGGAGCGGCCCGGCTACGCATGGATTGCGGAATCCACTAGGTGCCAGCGAGCGCAAATTACGCTTAGGGGAACATGGCAAAAACAGAGATCGGAATTTTCCCGGTTTGGCGAACCGATGCAGGTTGCGCGCTCGTCGCGCCACGGTGGTTCACCTGCGGTGAGTTGCGCGACAAGCACGCAACTTACATCGACACTGAGTTTCGCCCAGTGTCTTTCGCGCGCGCGGGCCAAACATCCACTCGCTCACGCTCGCAGCCACGGGAAAGTCGGATTTAAGCGGCGGTATGAGTAGAACCGGCGCGCTTGTCGTTCCGCCTTCTGACAGCTGTAGATCGATTTCCGCCCAAAGAAGAACTTCGAACCTTATGGCGCTTTCGTCGGCGCATCTGCTGTCTTTGCGGGCTCGCTGCTCGGCGGTTCTGCTGGCATCGCGGATTTGCTGGTCGGCGCTTCCGCCGGCGTCGCCGCATCCGACGTGCCTTGTGAATCCAACGGCTTGGCGTTGGCGGCTTGTTTGGCCATGTCAGCAATATCCTCCGATGGCACCACGACAAAACCAGTCCGTCGGTTGTTCGCGAAATGTTGCAGCGTGATTCCAAGCACGTGCCCTTTCAGATCGAACATCGGCGAACCAAGCGCCTGGTCGGTCATCAAGAAAATCCGGCGCGGCTTCTCGACCAAACCTACCATTTCACTCTGGCGCACCAGCGGAACGCGCTGGAGCACCTTGGGCGCGCGACTCACAAAAAAATAATTGTTCAACACCAAGCCCTCTGCGGGCTCGTCGAGATTCACATGCGCGAACTCGCGCTTGGCCGTTCCCTCCGGCTCTTCCGGCCTCATGAACGCCAGATCCAGGTCAGCATCCTTCAACACAAATCGGGCAGGCACTTCGGTGCCATCCGCGAGGCGCAGCTTCACCTCTTTGAAATCAGCGCCCAGCAACTCGATGCGCGGGGCCCCGGGGCGACTGGCCCTCAGAGCGTCGATGATAATCTGGGGATCAACCTCGGCCAGGGAGGTCACGGTTAATCCGTTCGCGGAGACCACCGTCCCATTAACGTCGATCTTTTGCTCACGCGGAGGCATCTCCCGATCTCCCATTTTCACTTTCATTGTCACGACCATTTCGACTCCGATCACGGTGTCGGCATAGCGTTGCACCAATGCGCGACCCGCCACCGCGTCGGCCTCTGTGACGGCCCGCGCGGGCGAGGTGAGCACCGCGAGAGCGAGCACAGTGAAAAGAATGGAGGCAAGGGAGCGTTTCATGACTTTGATTTCGCGGGTTTCAGGTTGATTTCGATAAAGAGATTCTGTCCATGACGCTTTACTAGCAGAACCCACCATTTTGCACCGCCACTTGCGGCTTGCTCTCTGGCTTGCTTGAGTTCCGCCACGTTCGTCACCGGTTTGCCTCCCGCTGTTTCAATCACGTCTTCGCTCCGCAATCCAGCCAATGCCGCCCATCCGGCAGGCACCGCGCTTTCGACGAGAACACCTTGAAACTCGTTCGGCAGCTGAAGGCGCACGCGATCATCGAAGGCAATATCATGGGCCGAGAATTCGAGATCCGTGTCCTCCCACCACGGCATCTCCGCCGCCGGGATTGGCTGCTGCTCGAGCAGCACCTTGAGCTCCATCTTCTGCCCTTCGCGCCAGATGGAGAACACTGCCACGGTTCCCGACCGATATTGTCGTATTTGACGCGCAAGCACGTCCGTATCCTCCTGCCGGCGCGCCTCCACGTTTATGCCATCGATCGCCAGGATCACATCACCAACGCGCAGACCCGCTTCCGCGGCTTTCGTGCCAGGATAGATTCGCGTCAACCGCGCACCGCCGTCGGACTTGATTCCCAGCCGCACGCCCAGCTTCCGCGTGAGCGGCTGCGAGGCGGCGCCGAGCCACGCTTTGCGCGCTTGCTGCGTCACATTGTGCTCATTCGTTTCCCGCAGTTCGACCACGGAGTTCAACACCGCGCCATTGCGCCGGATGCTGGCCAGCACTGTCCGGGTTTTGTTCGGCGCATCCGCCATTAACGATTCAGTGAGCGTTCGCAATTCGGTCACGTTCGCGATCGGTTTTCCGTCGACCGCAATCAACACGTCCTGGCGCCGCAGCGTTGGCTCGGCCTGTCCGCACGGGCCGGCGGGACTAATATTTTCCAGCCAGACACCGTGTGAATCCGGCAGGCGTTCTTCGCTCACGAGGGTCTGGGTCAGATCGCGCACCACCGCGCCCCAGCCGCGGATCTCAAGATTATCGGCTTGGGCCGGTTCCCGCGGCGTCAGCTTCATCGTTGCCCGCCGCTTCTGTCCCGCCCGCAAAAAATCGATCGCCAATTCGTCGCCCGGCAGCTTTCCCATCTCGAGCCGGTTAAAATGCGCGACCGCCTTTTCTTCTCCGCCCTCGATACCGTGGCCATCGCAGGCGATCACGAGGTCGCCCGGGAGCATGCCCGCGGCAGCCGCCGGGGAACCGCTCGCAACATCGCTCACGACCACGCCCGTTCCAGGGCCTTCAGCTTCCAGCCGCGGTTGCACCGTCAGTCCTGACCAGCCACGCACCACTTTGCCGTTTTTCGCGAGCTGCGCTGCGACTGCGCGCGCCAAATTTCCAGGGATCGCGCCACTGAGATTGAATACGCCCAGCTCATTTATTCCCACGATCTCGCCACGAACGTTCACCAAGGGTCCACCGCTGTTGCCGCCAAAAATCCGCGCGTCGTGCAAGATCCAGCGAACCAGAGTGCCGACGTTTTCGCCTCGGAGAATCATTTTCCCGGCCGTCTGCTCCGGCAGCACCAGTGAGGGGTTTGAAACAATCCCGCGGGTGACCGACTGCGAAAGGAACCCGGGGCTGCCCAGCGCAAAAATGACATCGCCCGCGAAGAGTTTGTCTGAATCGCCGAAACTCGCGACGACCAAAGGTTGGGCGTCTTTGGGCCGCTGGCTCATGTCCAGCTCCAGCACCGCAAGATCGGTCAATGCGTCCTGCCCGACTCGTTTTGCATCGAGATGCGTTCCGTCATAGAGGTAACAACGGAAATAATCGCCGTCCTCCGTCACGTGACAATTCGTCAGCACATGTCCTTGGGCCGAAATGATGACCCCGCTTCCACCCGTCCATTGTTTGGTCAGGCGGCCATCACTCGGCCGGAGGCGAATGGCCTCGATCCGCACAATCGAGGGAAACACGCGCGCGAGCATGGGATCTTGCGTCGGAGTGCCCGCCGGCGTTGTCGCGGTTTCCTGTGCAGCTTGCACAGGAGCGGATGCACACACTGCAAAGATTGATGCTAAGAGAACCCAAGGACGCACAACACGGGAAAACGAAAGCTTCATAAGGGTAGCACGTGGAGACAGGCAAAGCGTGAGTGTTGTGCAAGCGACAAAGCGGGAAGCCAACCGACTCGGATCCCATGGAAGCGCGGGCGTCCTCGCCCGCAGGATTCCGAGTAGCATCGGCCACTCCGATGGCGGACAAGCTTCCAGCAGATGAATCTGCGGATGGAAACCGCAGCCACTTGCGGGCGGTTCGATGTGGGCGGGGTGCCCTCACCCCGCATGAACACAGTATCGCGGGGTGAGGGCACCCCGCCCACATTTGCCGCCATTACGCTGCGCCCACGGCCGCCACGTACTTTCCGATTATTCCATCAAACGAACCATTCGTGAAGAACACCACGACACGGCGCTTGCCGCGCGTCGCAACCGTGCGATCGAGGAGTTTGTCCAGCAGCACCGCGTTCGTCGGCGCGCTATGCGCCGCCACGCCGAGTGCGACAAGATGCTGCGCAACGGCCGCCGAGTCGAAGCGCTCTCCAATCTGCAGCTTCTCCGCGCGATTCACCACCCCAATGTAAACGTCATCCGCGAGCGCCAACGCGCGCATGAAACCAGCTTCGAGCGCCTTCGTTCGAGCCGTATTGCTCCGAGGCTCGAACACCGCCGTGAGCGTCGCGCCGGGAAACCGGGCGCGAAACGAGTGCAGCGTCTCGGCCAGCGCGGTCGGATGATGACCGAAGTCCTCGATCACAGTTAACGATTCCGTGTTGAGCAGCATTTCCTGCCGTCGTTTGACGCCGCGAAAGCGGGCCAGCGAAGACAGATCGAGTCGGCCCGGACCGTCGTCCGGCAGGATGTCCCATGCGGCTGCGCCGCTGCCCGCTGCTTTCGTGAACCGAGAGAGCTGCGCAGCGGTCGCTGCCATGGCGGCATTGCGCGCGTTAAAGAGTCCGGATTGGTTCCAATGAACCTCCGCCCAGGGTTGATCACGCCATACCAGCCGGAAGGATGCGCCTTCGGCTGATTCGCTGAATCCTTCGATCCGGATGTCGTTTTCCTTTCCAGTGCCGACGCGTACCACGTGGGTCCAAGGAAGCGGCCCGAGCGCCTTGAGATTCGCGTCATCCCCGTTCGTCACCACGAATCCATTACGCGGCACAATCCGCGTAAGGTGGCTAAACGTCCGCTCGACGTCCGCGAGATCGCGAAAAATATCCGCATGGTCGAACTCCAGATTGTTCAACACCGCGATCTGCGGGGCGTAGTGGATGAACTTGCTCCGCTTGTCGAAAAACGCGCTGTCGTACTCGTCGCCTTCGATCACGAATGGATCGGTGGTTCGCCCCAAATGGCTTCCGATGGGCGGATCCAGCGGCACGCCACCAATGAGAAAACCAGGATCGCCCCCGTTTTCCCGCAGCAAAAACGCGGTGAGGGCGGTGGTGGTCGTTTTACCGTGCGTCCCACAAATCACGATATTCCGTCGCGGCTTGAGCACGAATTCGTAAAGCATCGCCGGCAGCGAAGTGTACGGGAGCGTGCGGGAATCGAGCAACCATTCCACTTCAGCGTTTCCGCGCGACATCGCGTTTCCGATAACCACGAGGTCCGGTCGCAAACGCTCCAGACGAGCCGGATCGTAGCCGTCATGCAGCGTGATGTTGGCGCTCTCAAGGACGGTGCTCATCGGCGGATAAATTCCCGTATCGGACCCGAGCACCTCGTGGCCCGCCGCGCGGGCCAGCAGGGCGGCGTTGCCCATGGCAGTCCCGCAGATTCCCATAAAGTAGATCCTCATTGTTGTTTCATGCTAACCGGATCAACGCTGTCGGAGTGAACCACGAAACACATGAAATACACGAAAAGAATACGCCGCAAACCACAGAGCAGCTTTCGGGGGGAGCGACAACTCGCTTCGAAGTAGCGCACCGCGCTTTGCTCACGCGGATTGACATGGCGCGGTGAATCCCGTTTTGGCTTGGCGAATGGCTGAGCTTCCGTCTGGCGACGTGTGCGTGCGCGATCTGACGAAGCGCTACGGTTCGCTTGAAGCCGTGCGCGGCGTGAGCTTCGACGTGCGTTCCGGGGAAATCTTCGGTCTCCTCGGCCCCAACGGTGCTGGCAAAACCACGACGCTCGAGTGCCTCCTCGGCCTGCGTCGACCCGATGCCGGCAGCGTCTCGATCGGCGGCATCGACGCCCTCGCAGAACCCGCCCGCGTGAGAGAGCTCGTTGGCGCTCAGCTTCAAACCGCGGCGCTGCAGGACAAAATCAACGCACGCGAAGCGTTGACGCTCGCCGCCTCTTTTTATTCGGCCCCTCTGCCCGTCGACGTGCTCCTGGAGCGGTTCGCACTCGAGGACAAAGCACGCGCGCCGTTCGACTCGCTTTCTGGTGGACAGAAACAGCGCCTCCTGCTCGCGCTCGCGTTCGTCAACCAGCCCCGGCTCATCGTACTCGACGAGCCGACCGCCGGACTCGATCCGCACGCGCGACGCGACCTTCATTCGCTAATCGCAGGACTGCGCGCCGAAGGTCGAACTGTAATCCTGAGCACTCACTTGATCGACGAAGCACAGCAGCTATGCGATCGCATCGGTATTATTCACCAAGGACGGATGATTGCAGCGGCAACGCCGGGGGAATTGATTTCGCAAGCACGCACGCTGCCGCGCCTGATCATCAAAACAGCCAAACCACTGGACCGCGCAACCGCCCTCATCCTCCCCGGCGTCGTCGACGTCATGTTGGACCGTGACAACGCAACGCTCAACTCGAGCGACGTAAGTCGGACGATCACGGGACTGGTTGAACAACTCGCACGCGACGACAACCGGCTGCTCGATTTGCAAATCCGCCAACCGTCGCTCGAGGATGTATTCCTCGAGCTGACGGGCAGCGCGTGGACAAACTCGAACGACCAGGAACACGGCCGGCGTGCCCAAATCTC
>DAITQE010000071.1:0-228 GCA_036833235.1 Opitutus sp. | reverse complement strand
CGAGCGTGAACGAGTGGTTCATCGTCCACTCGCTCACGCTCGCCGCTACGAGATTAACGCCTCCGCGTAGGCCACGAGCTTGCTCGCGCTCAACGAAGCGCCCGCCAGCGGACGGCCTACTCGATCCCGCATGAACGCTTCACGAAAAATCAAGGCCGTGTTGGGTCACGCGTGGCTCACGCTTCGGCTGAATTTCCGCAATCGCCAGGCGCTCGCCTATGGCTACCT
>DAITQE010000070.1:0-10087 GCA_036833235.1 Opitutus sp. | reverse complement strand
ATTTGGTACACTACGCTTGGATACGTCGAAATGATGTCGACGTCATGCTCACGGCGAATGCGCTCCTGGATGATTTCCATGTGAAGCAAACCCAGAAACCCGCAGCGAAAACCAAAGCCGAGCGCAACCGAACTCTCCGACGAATAGACGAACGCCGCGTCGTTGAGCCGCAGTCGTCCGAGCGCCGCCTTGAGTTTTTCGTAGTCCGATGTGTCCACCGGATAAAGGCCGCAAAACACCATCGGTCGGACCTCCTTGTAGCCCGGCAACATTTCCTGCGCCGGCGTGCGCGAAAGCGTGATAGTGTCACCCGTCTTGATCTCGGACGTGTCCTTGATCGTGGAAACAATGTAGCCAACGTCACCGGCCCCGAGCGCATCGATCTTCGTCATCTTCGGCATAAAGACACCGACCTCCTTCACCTCGGATTTCATGCCGTTACTCATCAGCATCATCATGTCGCCAGCCTTGATCGCGCCGGAAAACACACGCACGTAGGCGATGACGCCGCGGTAGGAATCGTACAACGAATCGAACACCAATGCGCGGGTTTGCGGGTACTCTGTCCAGCGCGGCGGCGGCACACGCGCTACCACCGCCTCGAGAATATCCTCGATGCCAATACCCGACTTGCCGCTCGCGAGAATCGCCTCCTCAGCGGGGATCGTGAGAATGTCCTCGAGCTGCTTCATGCACAGTTCGAGGTTCGCGCTCGGCAGGTCGATTTTGTTGATCACCGGAATGACCTTCAATTTCTGGCCAAACGCGAGGTGCGCATTTGCCACGGTCTGCGCCTCGACTCCCTGCGCCGCGTCGATCAGAAGCACCGCGCCTTCACAGGCCGCGAGACTACGGGAAACTTCATAGGAAAAGTCCACGTGTCCCGGCGTATCCATTAAGTTGAGCTTGTAGATTTTCCCGTCCTTGGCCGGGTACGTCATCGTCACCGGATGCGACTTGATCGTAATGCCACGCTCCTTTTCCAAATCCATCGAATCGAGATGCTGGGCGGTCATGACGCGCATCGAGACCTGGTTGGTGTGCTCGAGCAGGCGATCGGATAACGTCGTTTTGCCGTGGTCGACGTGAGCGATAATACAAAAATTGCGGGTGTTTTCAGCAGACATCGTCAGGCGTTCAGATCAGCAAACTCGGCAAAACTTTTAACAACCCAGGATTTTTCCGTGCGGCGCGCCAAGCCCGCCAGGACACCGCCCGGCCCTAGCTCCCAGAACTTCGTGGCTCCGGCCGCGACCGCACTGCGCATGCAATCCTCCCACAAAACCGAGGAGATGATTTGTTTTACCAGCGCATCCTTGATCGCCGCTGGATCGCTCACGGCTTGCCCGGTCGTATTCGTGAATACCGTGAACTTCGGTGAAGCGAACGGCACATCCGCCAGGAAAGCCGCAAAGGCAGCGCGCGCGGGCTCCATCAAGCGACTATGATAAGCGCCAGCCACATTGAGCGGCACGACGCGCTTGATCCCGCGATCCTTCGCGGACGCTACGGCCGCGGCGACCTTGGATTTCTCGCCTGAGACGATGATCTGGCCCGGAGCGTTGAAATTCGCCGCCTCGATGTCGAAATCGCGGCACAGCTCAGCGACCTTCGCGCGTTCTTCGCCGATGACGGCGGCCATTCCGCCGGTGGTTTGTTCACAGGCGATTTGCATCAGTCGTCCGCGTTCCGCGACGATGCGCAGCCCCGTGGCGAAATCGAAAACACTCGCGGCGCAATATGCGGTGATCTCCCCCAAACTCAGTCCCAGCGCGAACTTCACCTCGGGAAGCTTCCCTTGTTCGCGGAAGGCGGCGAGAAGCGCCAGGCCGTGGACAAACAGCGCCGGCTGGCACACTCCGGTTTTAGTTAGTTCCGACTCGGGTCCGTCAAAACAGACCTTTGCCAAGTTCCATCCGAGCACGCTGTTCGCCTGCTCATAGAGTGTACGCGCCGCCGCTGACTGCTCAAAGAGCGACTTGCCCATTCCAACTTTCTGGGCGCCTTGTCCCGCAAATAAAAGTGCCAAAGCCATGTTTGAAACACGCAAGACAATCGGTCGGCACCTCGGAATCCAAGCCCTAAAAGCCGTTTGGCCAAATGAGGCGGCGCGTACAGTGTTCTCCGAGAACGCTGGCCAGTTTTGACTCTCAACTCGAATTCAAAGGGTCGCTGCGAAAATGAGCACGTGAGCATACGTTCACTTGCTCACGCTCGCAGCTACTATTCAGTCTGGCGGATCCGATGTAGGTGGCGCGCTTGTCGCGCAACCTTTGTTCGCCTGCGGCGAGTTACGCGGCGAGCGCGCCGCCTACTCGCAGCTAACGCCGCGCCATTCGAAAGCAAACCCGTTCAGAGCTTCGTGAAGATCCCTTTCAAATTCATGTCGAGCGCCTGCGGATTCGGCGAGAATCGAAGACCATCCGCTTTGCTGATTTTTCCGGCTTTGATGAGCCGGTAGATATCTTTGTTGAAAGAGAAACTGCTGGAATCACCACTGCCATCGAGGATGCCCTGAATTTTCTCGAACTGGCCTTCGAGGATGAGATTTTTCACCACCGTATCCGCCGTGAGAATCTCGTTGGTCGGAACGCGTCCGCCGCCTTCCAACGCAGGGATTAATTTCTGACAGATAAATCCCCGCAACGATCCGGCGATCGCTCTCCTCGCCTGAATCTGCTCCTCTGCCGGGAAAAATTCGAAAAGACGCGTGAGCGATTGAGCAACGGTCGAAGCGTGCATCGTCGAGAAAACTAAGTGGCCCGTTTCGGCGGCGGAAATCGCGGTCTCGAATGTTTCGAGATCACGCATTTCACCAATCAGAATGATATCGGGATTTTGCCGCAGAACAGATTTGATCGCCAGGTCGAACGTCGGCACGTCGAGGCCAATTTCGCGCTGCTGGAACACGGATTGATGGTCCTGAAACGTGTACTCGATCGGGTCCTCGATCGTCACGACATGCTTGTCCATGTTCAAATTCACCCAATTCATCATGGCAGCCATCGTCGAACTCTTGCCGGAGCCGGTCGCGCCGCACACCAGCAAAATGCCATCTTTGGCCTGAACCAGTTTGATGAGCGCGTCCGCGGCGTCGTGCAGACCCAGCTGTTCGAAAGTCGGAACTGTGTTTTTGATGTGGCGGAAAACAATGCTCACCAGACCGCGTTGGTGAAAAGCGTTTACGCGAAAACGTCCGATGTACTCCACCGAGTAGGCGAAGTCGATTTGTCCAAGCTCTTCCCATTTTTTCCGGAAGACCTTCGGCACGTGTTCATCGACGAACGCATTCGCCTCGGGACTGGTGATGGGGTCCATCTCAACGGCTTTGAGCCGACCCGCGACGCGAACATATCCCGGCTTGTTGGATTTGATGATCACATCGCTCGCTGCGCTGTCCACAGCCAGCTTCAACAGATCGTTGATAAGTTCGGTATGCAGTGTGACGGTGGACATAGGTAAAAAAGCGTTGCGGATTCTGTAAATCGCCCTGCCTTGTTCAGCAAGGCAAGTTTGCCTGAACTCATGAAACTCCGTCCGCTCACCGGTACGATCACCGCACTTGTTACACCTTTTTTAAAGGGTGATATCGCTTACGACGACCTTGCCAAATTGGTTGCATTTCAAATCAAGGGCGGAATCGACGGCCTCGTTCCGGTTGGCACCACAGGTGAATCCCCAACGCTGAGCCACGAAGAGCACATGGAGGTCATTCGTGCAGTGATTGCTGCGGCGCGGGGACGCGTTCCTGTGATCGCGGGAACGGGTTCGAATTCGACGCACGAAGCAGCCGAGCTGACGCGACTCGCTCATGCGGCGGGCGCGGATGCGATGCTGGTCGTTGCGCCATACTACAACAAACCGAGTCAGGAAGGCCTTTTTCGCCATTATTGCGCGGTGGCTGATGCCACGGATCGGCCAATCATTCTTTATTCAATTCCTGGCCGCTGCGGCATCGAGATTGGCGTGCCGGTGGTTGAACGTCTCGTGTCTCGCTATCGTCACGTTCGATGGATCAAAGAAGCAGGCGGCAGCGTAGATCGAGTCGATCAGCTCAAGCTCGCGCTCGGGTCTGATATCACGGTGCTGAGCGGTGATGATACTTTGACGGTGCCTTTTCTCTCTGTCGGTGCGGAAGGTGTGATCAGCGTCGCGTCCAATTTGTTTGTACGCGAAATTGGCCAAATGGTCCGGCACGCCCTCGCCAACGATTTTTCCAAGGCCGCAAAGCTGCACCGCAAATTGTATCCAGTATTCAAGGCTCTCTTCATTGAGCCGAATCCGGTTCCGATCAAAGTCGCGCTCGAACGTGCCGGAATCATTACCTCCAGCGAAGTGCGTCCGCCGCTGTCCGAAATGACCGCGGCCAATCTCGAGACGCTGACGAAAATCCTTGCCGCGGTCGGGCGTTGAGGTCGCACGCTATGGCTCCTCGAATTCTCATCAACGGCGCAAAAGGTCGCATGGGCCAGGCGCTCATCGCCGCCGCCGGCGAGCTGAAGCTTTCGATCGGCGCCGCGCTTGATGCCGGCGACGATCTGCTGGCGGCCCTCGCCTCTTGCGATGTGATCGTAGATTTTAGTTCTCATCAGGCGACAAGAGGCGTGCTGGAAGCTGCCATCGTCGCGAAGAAGCCTGTGGTCATTGGCACTACGGGTCACTCGACCGAGGCCAAAGCAGAGCTCTTGCGGCTCGCGACACAGGTGCCGTGTGTGTGGTCCGGCAACTACTCTGTTGGAGTAAACCTCTTGTTCGCGTTGACTCGGCGAGCGGCGCAGGTGTTGAGCTCGGATTACGATGCCGAGGTTATCGAGATGCATCACCGCTTCAAAAAAGACGCGCCGAGCGGCACTGCGGCACGGTTGCTCGAGATAATTTTGGAGGAACGTAAATTGAGCGCTGACGCACTTCGGCATGGGCGCCAGGGAATCACCGGAGAGCGGCAGCCGACAGAAGTCGGAATTCATTCACTTCGAGGCGGCGACGTTGTAGGTGATCACACCGTGATGTTCGCGGCATTGGGGGAACGGATTGAATTGACGCACCGGGCGAGCGACCGCGGGATCTTTGCGCGCGGCGCATTGCGAGCAGCGCAGTGGATCGTTTCACAGCCTGGCGGCGTTTACGATATGCAGGATGTTTTGGCGCTGCGGTGATTGGCGCACCTCCCGAAAAAATGCCGGATGACGAAATCCCAATGAGCAACCACCAGTTCAGATCTTGGAGTCTAGCCTCGGCGTTCATCATTCGTCGTTCGTCATTCATCATTGGTCATTGGTCATTGGTCATTGCTCATTGGTCGTTCGTCATTCGCCATTCGCCATTTCGCGCCGCATGATCACTTCGATCCAAGGCACGCTCACGTCGGCGACGCCGCTCCACGCAGTCATTGAGCTGAACGGCTTCGGGTACGAAGTGAACATACCAGTGACGACCGCCGAAAAACTTCCGTCCGCTGGAGCGTTGGTGAAGCTGCATACGTTGGTGATTTATCGGGAGGATTCACAAACCCTCTACGGATTCGCGACGCCGGCGGAGCGGGACTTTTTCCGCTTGATGATTGAAAACGTCACGGGCGTGGGACCGAAGGTCGCGCTATCGATCATGAGTCGGCTGTCACTTCCGCTCCTGGAGAGTGCAATCCGGATGGGCGACGTAGGGACACTCGCTAAGTGCCCAGGCATTGGCAAAAAAACCGCCGAACGCCTCGTGGTCGAGTTGCGAGCCAAAGTCGGTGCGACTGAGCAGACGGGCGTGCCTGGCATTACCGGCCAGCCGGCGGAGGGCGAGAGCACGCATCGTGATGCGGTCGCCGCGCTCGGCTACAAGGCCGCCGACGCTGATCAGGCCATTCGCAGGGCGGCTCTGGCGCTCGGAGGAAAAGCCTCCACGGAGGCGCTGATCAAAAGAGCGCTGAGCTAGAGTCGGAGGCCACTTCAGCCTACTTCGTGAACTGCCAGGCTGTCCGATCCATCTGACCCTGAAACGTCTGCGCGTTGTCGCGAAAGATCAGCTCTTGCGGCTGCAGATTCCTCTGTGTTTCGAAACGCAATTCCTCAATGGGAACGCGTTGTAGCTGCACGTTCTTGATCCACGCCAAAGGAACGCGGGCCGAATCCGTGGCGGCAAAATTCACCGCGGTGTTCTTCAGAGAACCATCAAAGGCCGGTTGGAGCGGCACGCGTGCAGGAAGTATCACGGGTTCTGTGACGAGCTCGGCCGGCACGGCTTGGGCTGCAACCTGTACGACGGGTTCGGAAGCGTGTGTGGAAGCAACGGCCACTGAATCCGGGCGCGTCCGATTCGTCATGACGAGGGCGATACAGGCGGCGGCCGCAACCGCTGCCATCGCATACGCCGTGGGTGCAAAACGCCGACGAGCCGGCGCAAAAGCGACACTTTTCCCAACGGCTGGCGCCTCGGTTCGAAAATTATCGGCGAGCATCACGCAGGCCTTCTGCATCTGGCAATATTGCCGATAAATCTGACGGCGTTCCGGCTGCTTCTGAATCTCTGCTTCCAGCAAGGCGGCGTCGGCCTCGCTGATTTGGTGATCTACGTAAAGGTTGAGCAGTTCGATAAACTTTGAATCTTTCATTTGAAATCCTCCCCTAATCGGCCGCGCAGGCTTTCTCTTGCGCGGGCGATGCGACTTTTCACGGTGCCGACGGAGATGGCGAGGATGTCGGCAATTTCCTCATACGACAGGTTCTTCACATTACGCAGAATGAGAATTTCCCGGTGTTTCGCGCTGAGCTTCTCCATCCCGCGCCCAATGCGCGCGATGAATTCCTGGGTGACCGCGATATCGTCGGGTGTCTCCACCTCGGCGGGAATCATTTCGGCCAGTGTCGTTGAATTATCGGCGCTCATGGGAGCATCAATGGAAACGGACTGGTCTCGCTTGCGTCGCCACCAGTACCAGTACCGATTGCGTGCGAGATTGGTTGCGATCTGGTAGAGCCAGGTCGAGAACGCGGAGTCCCCCCGGAAATTAACCAGACCGCGATGCGCCCGAATGAAGGCATCCTGCGTGACTTCTTCAGCATCCTGCGAGTTGCGGAGGAGCTGATTAACCATCGCGTAGATACGGTCCCAGTAACGGGTGACCATTTCGTCGAAGGCCGCGTGATCACCGCTCTTGAAGCGGTCTATCAGCATACGATCGAGGGCAACTTCCTGCGCTTTGGAAGACATACGTTGTTCCTCGGTCTGATGGGTATATTTCTGGATTGTTCCCAAGATTTAAGAGAGTGGTTGGGCTTACGTGGCTCAAATCGATTGGTCAATGGCAAGGCCAATAATCGCACCAAAAACTGCTTGCCAACGACAGAATGCAAAACCCATTTTGCTTGTTCCTTGTCTGGGGGTTGGTAGCTCAATGGTAGAGCAGCGTCCTTTTAAGTCGTTGGTTCCGGGTTCGAATCCCGGCCAACCCACCAAACACTCTTTTTTCGTCAATTTCCTTCTACCGGGCGTCTGCCCTTCCCATGAAACGCCTTGTAATTGTTGAGGACCAAACCGCCATCCGGGAGATGCTTGTCGAGATTCTGCGGCTGGATATGAACTATCAGCTCGTGGGTGAAAGCGGAGATGGCCAAAGCGCACTTGCGCTGTGCCTGGATGTTAAGCCGGACCTGCTCGTCCTCGACGCCAAGCTGCCGGGACTGAATGGCGTGGATCTCCTTCGCCGGATCAGCAAAAAACTTCCGGATATGCGCGTGTTGGTTTTTTCGGGCCACGAAAGCCCCGTGCTGATTCGCGAAATGCTCGAGGCCGGTGCTCATGGTTTTGTGGAGAAAACCGCAGGCTTGTTCGAATTCAAGAAAGGGCTCGAGACCGTCGCGAACGGTGGAACTTATTTCGGCCCTGCCGTCGCCGCGCTGCTACGCAACGTGGTGGCAAATCCTTCCGCCAGCAACACCGCCGACTTCCTGACGGATCGTGAGCGCGAGATTTTGCAGCTGGTGGCCGAGAGCCACAGCACCAAGGAAATTGCCGCCAAACTCGGCATCAGCATCAAGACGGTCGATAACCATCGCACGAATTTGATGCGGAAATTAAATCTCCACGATGTGGCGAGCCTCACACGGTACGCGCTCGAAGTTGGGCTGATCGAGCCGAAGAAATCAGTCTAAAAGCCTTGCCGCACCCGGGCCGTTTGCCCAATTACTCTCGTACCGTCTATTCGCTTTTCCATGAATATCGCCTCGAAGAAGTTTCTCCTTATTCTCGCTAGTGCGGCGTTTCTTGTCGCCGGCTGCACCAAGAAACCCAAGCGGCCTGATCCGAGTGCCACGCTCATTGGCCCTGAAACGGGTGGCAGCAGCAGCAGCCTCAACGCCACTCCGGTCGACGCAGCGGCGGACCAGTCAGCCATGGGCCTTGAGCAGCGCGATCCCAATATCAAAGAAGACGAGAACAGTATCCGGGGCATGTTCCAGCCGGTGTATTTCGATTTCGACCGCTTCAACATCAAGGAAAGCGAACGCTCAAAGTTGCAGGAGGCGGCCAACTATCTGAAGGAGCACGGCGATCAACGGATTCTGCTCGAGGGCCGCTGTGACTGGCGCGGCACCGCGGAATACAATCTTAGCTTGGGTGATCGTCGCGCGAACGCGGCCAAACGATATCTCGGCACACTCAGTTCTCTCGATAAAATCGAGACCGTCTCGAAGGGCAGCCTCGACGCTTCGAAGAATGCGGACGATGCGACAAGGGCGAAGGATCGCCGTGTCGACATCATCATTCTAAAAAAGTAGCCCTCTCTCTTCTGCTTTAAAAGCAAGACGCTCCGGTGTGATCCGGAACGTCTTTTTTTTAGTGTGCGGCACACGCTTGGCAAACCACGCCGAAAGTTTCCGCGTCTGATATTCGGTGTTCACCGTGGCTGCCGTTCCATTCGTTCCGAGTCAGAAGATTGGTCCAAGCGCTCGTGAAGATATCGATTCATCGCCGTGAGGAGAAAGGGATCGAGTGTGACCTTGTGACCACGTGGCTTCCGATCCAGCAGGAAAATCTCATCGGCACTCAACGCGGCCAGCCGGTCGCGCAAGACCTTCATCTGATATAACGCTTCTGGCGCTTCACTGCAATTGATCGTTAGAAACAGCGGCATCTCTGGCGCCACCTGTAAATAATCCAGCGCTCCATGTCGGCGCCACGTGTTGAGGTTCGTATCCCGTTCACCCCAGGCTTTCGCATAGCGTGGCAGCATTTTGTCCGTCGGCAGCAGATCGAGATACGTAAACCGCCCTGACATCACCACCCCGCCTTGCACGTCGCTGCTCTGCTCCGGGTGCTCGCCATGACCATCGAACTCCGTCAGGCTCGCCGTCGTCACGAGCATCAGCGCCATCCCGCTGCCACGCGAAAATCCGACCGGGACAATCCGGCCGTTCAACCCGAGATCCTTCGCCGCCGCGCGAAGCGTGCGCACCGCTGCTTTGATTTTCCATGCACTGTCCGGCATCGGATCAAGTCCGTGGTAAGGTGCACGGACGGGGTGATCCGCCATCGCCACCGCCAAGCCTTCGGTCGCTTCGGCATCGAGAATTGTGTCGCTGCAAATCGAGAGCGACGTGTTCCCCATGCGGTCCTTATTATCGCACGAAAACTCCAGCGCTGCGCCGACCGGCCGTAACGGTTTCGCAGGATAAATGATATCCATCATCATGGTACGTTCACCGTCGTGATAGAAAACCACGTCGCGCTTTAGCCGGCTTCCGGCAGGAAGGATGAACACGTGCGCCCCATCGATTTTGCGGTCTCCCAGCAACCGCCCGCCACGCACATCATCGCGCAGCGCACTGAGATCGCGGTTGATGAACGGCACGCGCGCTTTCGCCAGCCCGCGATAGTCAACCGTCACCACCAGGTAACCGCTCGCCTGCAGATCCCCGATGATCGCATCGTCAGCCTCGGTGCCGATTCGTGGCGATGCGAGATTTTGCAGGTAAAACACCACCGGCAGAGGGCTCGCGTTTTTCGCCGCCGGTTCGTGGAGGTTAAGCAGCAGCTCCTGTCCGGTCGCAAGGCTGGGCCAGCGCAGTTCAGCGCCGTGCGCAGCGACGAGAGTGAAGAACAC
>DAITQE010000069.1:7091-10132 GCA_036833235.1 Opitutus sp. | reverse complement strand
CCTCTTCGCTCTGGCGCTCGCGCTTGCCGGCGCCACTTCCCTCGCAACCGCGGCTGCCATGCCCGACGGACATAAAATGGGTGCCACGGCTGGCAAAGCTGCTGGCGGTCAGCTTGTGCCGGTGACGAAGAAAGACGCCGCTTGGCTGGCCAAAGCCAAAGCCGAATATCCCATGACGCAGTGCGTGGTGTCGGACGACAAACTCGGGGGCGACATGGGCAAACCGGCCGATTTTATTTATCGTGAGAAAGGAAAGCCGGATCGACTCGTTTCGTTTTGCTGCAAGGACTGCGTCGAGGATTTCAACAAGGACCCGCAAAAGTACCTGAAGATGCTCGACGACGCCGCCGCCAAAAAATCCTAGGGGCACAGCGCGCAGCAGCACGGATGCCGGCCGCAGCATGAATACTGTTCGCCCACGGCTGCTCTTCGCATTGTTCAGTCTCGTTTCCCTTCGCGCGTCGCCACCGCCAGCTCCCTTCGGGGCAGTTCCGAGCGCGCGACAACTCGCGTGGCATGAGCTGCAGGCTTACGCCTTCGTTCACTTTACGGTGAATACGTTTACCGACAGGGAGTGGGGGAACGGCGACGAATCACCGTCGGTCTTCAATCCCACCTCCTTTGACGCCGATCAAATTGTGGCGGCCGTAAAAGCCGCCAAGCTTTCTGGGTTGATTCTCACCTGCAAGCACCACGACGGTTTTTGCCTCTGGCCGAGCCGCTACACCGATCATAGCATCGCGCACAGTCCGTACAAAAACGGCCGCGGCGACATCGTCCGGGAAATCTCGGACGCCTGTCATCGTGCGGGTATAAAATTTGGCGTTTATCTTTCCCCGTGGGATCGCAACCGCGCGGACTACGGGCAGCCGAGCTACATCGAGTATTATCGCAACCAGCTCCGCGAATTGCTGACGAACTATGGCCCGATCTTCGAAATCTGGTTCGATGGCGCCAACGGTGGAAGCGGTTATTACGGCGGCGCGAATGAGACTCGGACAATCGACAATACAACGTACTACGACTGGCCGAACACCTGGAAGATCGTGCGTGCGCTCCAGCCGTCTGCCGTAATCTTCAGCGACGGCGGCCCCGATGTTCGCTGGGTCGGAAACGAGAAGGGGCACGCGGGCGATCCGTGCTGGGCTACGATTAATGCTGAGGGCTTTTTTCCTGGTCATGCGGAACGGCTCGAAACGGGCGACCGTGGTGGAGAAAGTTGGATTCCCGCTGAAGTCGATGTTTCGATCCGGCCGGGCTGGTTCTATCACGCGGCGGAAGACTCCGCGGTTAAATCTCCAAAGGAACTGTTTGCAATCTACCTTAATTCCGTCGGGCGTGGCGCGAGCTTGATCCTAAACCTCGCACCCGATCGGCGAGGGCTCATCCCCGAACCTGATCTCCGCTCGCTCTCCGCGTGGGCGAAAATGCGGGATGCGACCTTCAGCCGCAATCTCGCGAGAAACGCAAAAGCCAGTGCGAGTCAGACGCGCGGTAACGATCAACACTTCGCCGCGGCAAATGTGCTCGATGCTCGGCGCGACACCTACTGGTCGACCGACGATTCCGTGACAAAAGCCGAGCTCATCCTTGATCTTGGAGCGCCACGTACGTTCAACCTCGTGAGCCTGCGCGAATATTTGCCGCTCGGACAGCGGATCGAGGCGGTTGGGTTGGATTACTACGATGCGCCGAACCAACGCTGGAGGGAGTTCGCGACGGCGACGAGTATCGGCGCGGAGCGGCTCGTCCCTTCGGATAACATTACGACAACGCGTGTACGCGTTCGCGTGATACGATCAGGCGCGTCTCCCGCTTTGTCCGAAATCGGTCTCTTCCGTCGGCCGTAATCGTGTAACCACCCAAGTCCGCTCTTTCGTGATCACCGACCACGCCGCAGCAATGCGTTTGTGGCAACACGCGGAAGGTGTGGGTTTGAGCTTGGGGCCGGAGTTTACCTTCAAACTACCGCTTTAGCGAAGATCTTCGCGTTGCGGCAGGACGCAGGCGTAGCTCGTGCTGGTCAGGCGGTCGAGGAGCGCAGAAAGCAATGCCACACGGTGGGCGCCTTGCGTATTGGATTCGTGGATTAGCAGGATCGCGCCGGGACGAATTTTCTTAATGAGGCGGCGGAGCGGACCATCGATGGACGTGCTCCAATGTTCCCGAGCGCGGCCGCTCCAACCGACCAGGATCATCTGGTGCTGCGCGAGCATGCTGCGCAAAAAGAATGTTTTGATTCCGGCCGGAGCGCGAAACCATTGCGGTGCGGCGCGTCCACCTTCTCGCAGGACAGTCTGGCCCTCACTGATCTCTCGCCCTGTGCGACGCGGACCTGCGAGCCAGAAACCGCCGAGTGGATGATTCTGGGTGTGATTACCGATGGTGTGACCGCGACGGTAAATCTCGTCCACCAAGCCGGGATGCGCCGCTGCACGTGCGCCGATCAGAAAAAAAGTCGCTTTCGCAGCGTGGCGTTCGAGTAAGTCGAGCATCGGGATCGTGGTGGACGGATCAGGTCCGTCATCGATCGTCAGCCAGATTTCCCGTTGGCCGGTGCGAAAGCACGTCGCTGTCGGAATGAGGCACGAGGTATTGGGGATTAGTAATCCGCTTAGAATCCAGATGTCCGGCGCGAGAAAGAGGAGGATGGCTATCGCTGGATGAGTGTGTGGCAAGTCCAGCGTGAACAAGGTGAGTTTCCCCATGAACGAGACGAACAGTGCGAGCGACTGACGGTTGAACAGCGTCGTTACCCGATTAAACATTTTCGCATTTTCGTGCGGATCAAATAGCGCTGCGCCCGCGCCGAGGGTTGTGCCGGCGAATACGTCCACGGCGACGTGTTGTTTGGTGGCGAGAGTCGAATAGATGATTGCCGCGCACCAGCCGGCGTTGAACAGGCGCACGGCGAGGGGCGCCATCACCTCGCGGAGGAGTCGCGCCAGCCAGAGCGCGGTGAAGATCGCAAATGCGACGTGGAGCGAAGGGCACGCGTTACCGGCGGCGTCGACCGATTTCAAGAATGCGAACAGCGGGCT
>DAITQE010000069.1:0-7081 GCA_036833235.1 Opitutus sp. | reverse complement strand
CGGGCTGTTTGATTGATCGATCGGCGGTGGAGGAATTGTGGTTGGCCATAGCAGAAATGTGCCGAGTCCAAGCACCGAGAGGGCGACGACTTCGGAGCAGTAGATGACGATTTCGCGCTGTCCGCGAAGTGTTGCAGGCGTGAGCAAGACGTAGATCCAAAGGGAAGCGTAAGGGATCAGCGCAGCCGGGTGAAAACCGACGAGTCTGTCCAGCCAGGTCAACGGTACTACAGTGACCGGAAGCAGCGGATGCTCGAGCAGCTGAAAGTACGCAATGAAGAAGCCGGTGACGGAAACCGGAATGAAAATCGACTTGAGTTGCCAGTGCGCAGCGAACCGCGGCTGAATCTGTTGGTACCAAGTCTTAGTCGAAGCGGGAGACGCCATGCAGCGGAATCATCATCGACGAAGTGAGGAGAGTTGGAAAGCGTGAGATTTGGCGACCGATATTGCTGGTGCATCTCTATGTAGGTTGCGCGCTCGCCGCGCAACGGGGCTGCGATAGCGGACGTAGCGCGGCGAGCGCGCAACCTACATTGGGCACTGAGTTTTTCACCCATTCGCTCACGCTCGCAGCCGCGACGGAAAAAATTCTCGTGGGTTACGAAGGTTTCGATGGCGTTGGCGCGCGTGGCCGCCAGATTTCGTTGGATGTCACGCAACGCGGCGGGGTGGAGATTTGTAATTTGGATGATCCTTGGCGGAGTGCTGTCGGCGAGTCGGGTGGCGGCGCAGGCGGTGCAAGCTGCGCCGATGGCGCGCTGGGAAATCGACGCCACCACGGGTATTTTTTGGAAGGTCGGCGGGGGCGCCACGCCGCTGAGCTACACGATTTTGCCGCAAATTATTTCGTTCAAGATTCCTCCCGTGTTTGAACGACCTTGGGCGGGAGGCACGCTGATGATGCGTTCGCGATTCAGTCTTCTGCTCGAATCGATTGTTCGCGGCCCAGAGCGCTCCTTTCTCGGCGTCGCGGCCGCCGGCGAACTGGAGTGGCGCGAGCGCACCGGCCGCGTCTCAGCCTTTTTTGCGGCAGGCGGCGGGTTCGGCTGGATGGACAGCAAGGGTTACGAAACGCCGGGAGGGCAGGGGCAGGATTTCAATCTGAATTGGCTCGTGCATACCGGAGTTCGTTATGCCACACGCGAAAAGTGGGTATGGTCGCTGGGCGTTTATTTTCAGCACATTTCCAACCGAGGGATGGACAAGGTGAATCCAGGATTGAACGCGGTGGGACCGACGCTTGGTCTGGCGAAGCGATTTTGAACGCGACTGAATCCCGGTTCGGGAGACCCGCGCCACGATCATGTTTATTGCAAAGGCGTGCGGCATACGCGCCTCTGGTCTCCGTCGTGCGAGCCCGCGCTCAGTGTTTCACCGCAACGGCGGGGCCGCGTGGTTGGCCGATGCCGCGCAGCAATTCGACGAACCACGGGGTCGACGGGTCGAAAGGTTTGCCGCCCTTGATACGTGAAAACTCGATCGCGCGCAGAACGTTGTTCTGGTCTTCGTCGTGTCCGGTCACACCGCTTTCGCGCCGAAGTGCACACTCCACCGCTAGGTCGACGCAGCCTTTGATCAATCGGAGATCCTCGGCGTTCGCCGCTGCGGCGCGCGCGAAATAACCGCTCTTCTGCACCAGCACTTTTTCTGCGTCCAGCATTTTGGCGAACTGCTCACCAAACCATTTACCGGGATTGATCGCATCAAGCTTCACGTGGCCAAATGCGTCGCGCGGCACGTCCTGCCCGCGGGCTTGCAACTCGGCCACGATCGTCTCCACGCCAGCGCCTTCGCTGATGAAAAGATTCACGTTGTCCTCGGCGTCCATGACGGCTTTCAAGCGCGCGGCTTCAGCTGCGATATCGAAGGTCATTTCGGGAATGAAAACGCCGTGCACCGCAACGCGTTCGCGCTTCAGGCCCAAACCCGGAACGAACTCTTCGGCGGCGATAATTTTCTGGTACGCCGCGGCCGTTGCAGCGGTGAGCCAGCCGCAGTTGCGGCCCATCACTTCGTGGATGATGAGCATGCGCGGATTCGCCCCGTGCTCCGCGACGACGTTGCGAAAATAGCGCGCGCCCTGTTCCGCCGCAGTCCAGGCGCCGAGAGATTGACGGATGGGATAAACATCATTGTCGATGGTCTTGGGAAGTCCGATCACGGTCAGACCGTAATTGTTCTTCGCGAGATAGGCCGCCAAATCTGCCGCCGCTGTATTTGTATCGTCCCCACCGATCGTGTGCAGAATATCGACGCCATCTTTCACCAGTTGATCGGCCGCGACTTTTTGAGGATCAGCGCCTTCTTTCACCAAACCGCGCTTCACGCAGTCTTTGATGTTCGTGAGCTTCACCCGACTGTTACCAATGGGGCTGCCGCCGTGGCGATGGAGGACTCCGGCGTTGGCGCGCTCGGCCGGACCGATCCTGTAACTGTCGCCCAGGAGCAAGCCCTTGTAACCGCCTTTATAGGCGATGATCTCGATGTCTGGCGCGATCTCAGTGTAACGCTCGATCAAGCCACCAACGGCCGAGCTGAGGCATGGAGCGAGGCCGCCAGCGGTGAGCAGTGCGACCTTCTTTGGACGGGCGGATGACGTGTTCATAGATTAGCCGGTTCAGGGTGGAAAGTGTGTGGGTCGGAGTCCAGCCACGCCTCCGCGCAGGTTTTGGCTAACGCTGTGCGTGAATTGTGGGCGTGCGAGTCGCACTAGAGTTAGAACGTTTTTGGTTTCGATACGTCGGGCTCGTGTCTGGCCCCATTTCAACTCCGGGCTACCCTAACTTATGAATTTCTCTTGTTTCCCCATCCGCTCGGCGTCGCCGATCGTTCTTCGTGCGCTCTTCGCGGTTGCGCTCGGCTCGGTCATGCTCAATGCCGAGCCTTCCGGCGGGCCGTACGGTCCGGTGCAGCTGAATTATGAGATTCCGCCGGCGAAACACGTTTATTACGTCGCGCCGGATGCTGACCCAAAACAGTCCGGCGCAACGCTGGAGCAACCGACGAGCCTTGCGGCCGCGATCGAACGCGTGGAGACAGGCGACGCCATTATTCTGCGGGGCGGCACTTATCGCGTTGGCGGATTGTTGCTCAACCAAGGGATCACGCTGCAGCCGTACGCGAACGAACGCCCGATTCTCAAAGGCACGGAGGTCGCGACGGAGTGGAAGGCCCAACCAAATGGGCTCTGGCGTACATCGTGGAAAAAACTGTTTCCGGCCAAGCCGGCGGACTGGTGGCGGCGTGAGCGGAGCGGACGCGAGACGCCGCTGTATTTGTTCAATAACGACATGCTCTTTGTCGATGGCGCCGTGCTGAATGCGGTCGGGTTCGAAAATCAAGTCGACGAAAAATCCTACTACATCGATTACGAAGCGGGGCAGGTTTACATCGGCGTCGATCCTGCCAATCACGTGGTTGAAATCACCGCGCACGACAGCGCGTTGGTTCGCACGACCGAAGACGTGCATGGCAAGCAGAACGATCACAAAGGTCCGGCCATCCGTGGGCTGACGTTTACGCAGTACGCTTATCGCGCGCTGGAGATTCAGGGAACCGAGCCGGGGAAGCTTTCTGATCCGTCGACGTTTGGAAAAGAAGTCGTCGGCACATTGCTCGAAAATGTGACGATCTCCTATTGCTCGCGGGTCGCGGGTTATTTCCGCGGCGACAAGCTGGTGATTCGCAACTGCCTCGTGGCTGACACCGGGACCGAAGGTCTCTACATCATCGATTCAGCCGACGTGCTGCTGGAGAAGAACATCGTGACGCGCACGAACGTCGAGAAAATCACCGGCTACTTTGCATCGGCGGTAAAGATCTTCAATCAGTCGTATCGCGTGACGTGTCGCGACAACCTGATCATCGACAATCCGCAGTCGAGCGGTGTCTGGTATGACGTCGGCAACGTCGACGGTGTGTTCGTCAACAATTGGGTTGAGCGGACGAATGACGGGTTCTTCTTCGAGATTTCGAAAGGAGCGATCTGCGCGGGAAATATTTTTGTGAACTGCAACAAAGGCATTCACGTGCTCAACAGTTCAAATGTGCAGGTATACCAGAATACATTTTTCAACAGCGTGGCGTCGTTCGAGCGCACGGAACGCAGTGCGGTTGGCGACCACTTCGGCTGGCATCCCAGCACCGGTCCGGACGTGACCGAACGGCATGGACACATTTTCGTGAACAACCTGCTGGCGGCGGACGAGACGTTCAAAGGTCCGCTGCTGCAGTTCGAACAGACGGCGGCGGTGCGTGAACGCTTGAAGGAGCCACAGGTGAAAGAGCTCGATGCGAATGTCTATGTCCGGCGCTCCGGCTCGAAGCCGCAACCATTGGTGGCGTGGAGTCCGGTGCAAAACGAAAAAGGGATGATCGAGGTGAACGCACTGGATGAATTGCGGAATGTGAACGCGAAATTCGAGGCGAACGGAAAAGCGTTTGCCGACTATCGCGGGCCGTTGTTTAGAAGTGAATACCTCGGCCACTTCGAACTCTTGGCAGCGTTTCCGGGATCGACCGTGGGCGCCGCGTTGCCCGCGCATATTCAGGAGCTGCTCGGCGGGAAGCAGGCAGCTTTTTCGGGAGCGTACGCGCCGCGGCGTTGAGACGAAGGGATTTCGAAACACGGAAACGTTCTGCACGGCGTGCTGGTCTGTCTTTGCGGTTCGGAGCCTATGTGGGCCGCGAGATTGGTCGCCTTCGCCGCTGCCAGAGGCGGGTAAACTTGCTTGCGCTTCAATCGCGCCAGCAAGCTGGCGGCCCACCCAAAGCCGCGGCGATTCAGTTCTGCGATTGACGATTGTTCTCAGCGGCGACGGCATCGAGGGATGGCTCGAAGCGTTGTCCTCAAAGCGAAGCCGCGTTGCGCGCGGTGTCAGTTGCCGCCGCGCTGGTGCGTGTGCGCAGGACTGCGGGCGATCGAGAGCCCGCTCCAGGTGGATGTGCTGATTCATCATCGCGAGCAATGGCGGCCCAGCAGTACGGGCCATCTGGTCACACGCGTTATTTCAGGATCGCGGCAACAAGTGTGGCGGCGTGAACGACAGATGACAGCGAGCGACGTTCGAGTGCCGGGACGAGATCTGTGGATTCTCGATGCAGCGGGTGATGCGATGCCGGTGGGCGTTCCACCGGAATCCGTGCAGATCCTGCTGTTAGACGGCTCGTGGCGGGAAGCGTCCGCGATGTCGCGGGCAGTGAGCGGTTGGGGTCATCGCGTGCGATTGCCGATGAGTGGGGAGAGTCGCTACTGGCTCCGGGATCAACAGGACAACGGGCGTTTCTCCACGGCGGAGGCGCTGGTGTTTCTTTTTCGTTCGTTAGGTTTGGCCGAAAAAGCGGAGGCGCTTCGAACCCAGCTCGAATTGCACGTGTACGCGAGTTTGCGGGCCAGGGGCAGTAAGGAAATGGCGCTCGCTTTTCTGCAGGAATCACCTCTGCGCGAGGCATTCCCTGAGCTGCTTGCCCAACTGCACGTGCGGCGTCCGAGGGAAGACAGAGACGCCATGGCGGCCGACGATTGCTTGAACGTATAAAAAATACGCAGCGCGGCAGTGCGGACGGGGAGTGTCTTAACAAGAATGGATTACTGAGGCGGCGAGTCGCGACTACGTAATTTTACGTAGTCTAGGGACTTTCCCTATAGCGATGGCCCATTGTTTCTACGTGCCACTCGCGTTTATGAGCACCAACTCCGACTCCGCCCCTGCCACTCCACCTCGGTCAGCCGATGCAAGCCAACCGATGCGACCGCTCTCCGCTCGGGATCGAGTTGCAGCCGAGGCGCTGGCGGAGTCGCTGCACGCCGTTTGCGGCATCCTCGGCGATGCGGTGCTAACTGCAGGCCTGCGTGGTCGTGGCTATGATGTTAATGCATTCCAAACCGGGCTGACGCTTCGGAACGCGGCCGAGGATGTGTTTGTCACGTATCAAACGGCGCTCAGCGCGTATGACCGGGCCGCGGATAAATTTGAAGAAGAATGGGTTCAAGCTCGTGAAGATTATCTCGAATTTCGAAGCATGGCCCGCAGCAACTCCGATGGAGTTGCGGCCGTTGAGTTTCGTGTGAACGGAACAGTGATGCCGGAATTCGACGGCTTTATTGCGCAGGCAGATGCCTCCTACGCGAGCGCGCAGGTGCCAAGCCTCGCGGCGGTGTTGGCGCGGCACGGATTTGACGCGGCGAAGATCGTAGCGTTGACGAGCCAGTTACGGAGTTTGGTCGAACTGCATGCCACGCTTGATCGTCTTCAGGCTGGAGTGAAGCGGCAGCTGGATGAGCGCGATATTGCACTCTCGGTGTTCAATCTATGGGTACGCGAATTGTTGCAGCACGCGCGACTGGTTGCTGGAGCGACCTTCCGCCCGCCGTCGGATATCGCGTCGCATAGACAACAACTCGATGCAGCTTGGGAATCCTCACCCGCGCCGCGTGTCCGTTCGCACACGGCGACGCCACGTTTTGGTGGCCGTACGCAGAAATGAATCGCGCTGACCTCGTGGAGCTGGTGAGCGTCGAGCCGCCTGAATATTTCGCACACGCAAACCAGCGAGGCACTCACTCACGAGACGGCCTGAAAACTCAGTGTTTGTGTAGGATGCGCCCGCCGCGCGCGACGTCGCTTCGCGGATCCATTGCGCGGCAAGTGCGCAACCGACCGTTCAATTCGGCAATTTAAATTGGCGGAACGCCGCGGCTATTGCGCGGGATTTCTACCGGGCCAGTAAAAGGTTTTCGCCCCATGGTGAACGGGCGCGTTCGGGATTACCTTCTTGATGTGAAGTTACCTCGCAGGGGCGTTCCATCTCCCTGCTCACCCTTAACCTGTTATTTGTTCATTATGAATCTGAATTCCCAAATTCGCACTCTCGGCGCCATCGCCCTCACCGCAACGTTCCCCCTTGCAGCTAGCGCGCAGTCAGGATCGCAGATGCCCACGAGCTCACGTTCCTCCAGCACGAATCCATCGTCATCTTACACGTCGCCGGCAACGTCCCCGAGTTCGACTCCAAGTTCTTCCAGTACGACGCCCTCCAATTCCTCGACGATGTCGCCGACTTCGACTCCCCTTGGTAG
>DAITQE010000068.1:0-10167 GCA_036833235.1 Opitutus sp. | reverse complement strand
CCTGAAGCCTGCAGCCGGTGACGTATGGGATTTCGTGGGCAGAATTCGCGAGTGGCTGCACAACCCCCTGCGCAGGGGAATGTAGAACCGCCTTTGAAAGACTCTTATGTCCAGTAACAATGCGGTTCCTCCTCGCCCCGACCGACTCTACAAGTATTGTCCGCCTGAGCGAATTGACATTCTCGAAAACGGACAAATCCGATTCTCTCCAGTTTCAGATCTCAACGATCCTTTTGAGGCGCTGCCCGACTCCGCTCTCTTAGACGATCCAAGCTTCCGCGGAGACATTTTACAAAGTGTCTGCGACGACAGCGTTCGCTTCGACGCAGAAATGGGAGCAAAGCACCCGAATTGGAAGCACACTTCGCCCGCCGAGATTCGGAAACTAATGGAGGATAAAATAGCTTCAGTGCGGATCGATTTCGGCCAAACAGCAGTACAATCGTTTCAAAAAGCCACCGCTCCAATGCGCATGCTCTGTCTCTCAGCGGTTTCGCCGGAGAGTACTGAAGCATTGCTTCTATGGGCGCACTATACGTCAGGACACAAAGGATACGTTCTGGAGTTCGACGCGACTCACCCGTGGTTTCAGCTGAAAGAACACAGCGATCCTACTGCGCCTGACTACGGAATTGCCGATTGGGTCGATTACCGAACGCGTCGTGTGAGTTGGACTGCCAACGGACCTCAGAAGGAGTTTGTACTGGGCAAGTCCAAGGATTGGGCCTACGAGCAAGAGTATAGGCTGATAAAGTTATCATCGTGTAAGTCTCTTTCGAGTAAAGGGCTGACGCCGTATCCTCCAGAAGCTGTGGTGTCAGTGACTATTGGTTGCTCGGCAACGGGAGACTCAATCGTTGAAGCAACTCGAAGAAACGCGTCGCTTCGCCATGTGATTTTTAGACATGCCAAGATTCACCCTGATGAATACCGAGTGTTTTTGGAATAGGCTGTTCTCAGCTGCGGGAGGTTCTCTGCGCAACGCAATATGCCAAATTCGAGGGTAAAGTGCGGACACCAAAACGGACACCAAAAGAGTTAAAATTGGTCGTTTGAGGGTAAAGGCGATTTGGCTTGGTTACCTCTGAGAAACCCACATTTTGGATACGCAATCGCGTCGTCAGGCCTCCAATCCGGCCCGCGCCTCCAATTTCGCGGCTGGTATTACAAGGGCGGCTGCCGTCGGCGAAATTAGGATGGTCGCCGTTCGGCAGCGTGGCGCGGTGCGCGGCGTTCGCCTGGTGGCCTGCGATTCAGTGGCCGACTATATCCGGCGGTCAGCGCCGATGGTTGCATCGCCAACCAAGCCTGCGCTTGCCGTCACTCAATTGGCGATTAGTTTCGAGCAATCATGAGCACGTTGCAGGAAATTGAAGCGGCAGTCCTCCGCCTGCCAGATAAGGATCGGTTGTACCTTGCAGACAAGATCCTGAGTAGTCTGCCGCCTCCGCCAGCCCCTGGGGAACCTGATGAAATTCTCGCGGAGGCCATCCGTCGCGATGCTGAACTTGAAAGCGGCCAAGCAAAACCGCTGTCCGAAACTGAATTTTGGAACGGAGTGCGTCGCTCTTCGGGATGACATTGGAATTCCACCCGGCGGTTCAAAAAAAACTTCAACTCTGCACTGGACCATTACGAAGCCGAAGCCGGAACACATTTGGCCCGCAAATCTGGCGCGACCCCTTTGTTGCCCAGCTCTGAATTGAAAGTGTGACGGAGCGAATGAAAGCTCTTCTTCACGAAGCTGTGTCCCGACGTTCCGGAACGGTCCGTGAGCTGGCGTGGCATCTCGGCGCGTCACAGTCCGACTTGGCTAACTTGCAAGCGAGGACGTGGACTGGAGCGCAAAGAGCATCTGTTTCGAGCGGTAAAAAGTACGCTGGCGGAATCAGCAGCCTCCGCAGATTCGGTTTGGCTCTGAGGTCGAAGCGATCCTCGCGACGTTGCCGAAAAGCGGCCCGTTATTTCCGTATCTGAAGAGGATTGAGCCCGGGCACCGCGCGACCGAATTCCGGCAACGGTGCCTCGGACTCGGAATTCGCGGTGTGACGCTTCATAGCTGCCGCTACGCGTGGGCGGAGCGCGCCAGAGTCGCGGGACACGTTGCTTGAGCGGATCGATTGCTGGGGCCGGTCTACACCCCATGGCATATGACGAACCAATGGCGTAATTTCGTTTGGTTAACCCCAAAAAAAAAACAAATGAAATTAACTATCCGCAGTATTGGCAGTGCCACCTTTCTGGGTGTGATGCTGGCCACCCCTCTGGCCAACCTCGTCGCGCAGTCTGCTGTCGAGTCAACCACGACCACTACAACCGTCCAGTCCGCTGGAACCATCAGCGAGTTCACCCCGGAGACGATTGTCATTAAGTCAGAAACGTCGGCCGAACCCGTCAGCTACGCCTACTCGAAAACGACGACTTACGTCGATGAAACCGGAGCGCCGGTCTCAATGGCGATCGTAAAGTCAGGACTCCCTGTGACCGTGTTTTACACCAAAGACGGTGACAAGATGGTCGCTTCAAGAGTCATCGTGAGAAAAGCCGCAACAGAAGTTGTTGCCGTTCCGGTGGTCGATGCGAAGAAGACGACGACGAAGACCACCACGAAGACCACCACAGACAAGAAGTAACATTCCGAAGAATCTGAACGACTAAAACCTGACCCATTCCGGAGACCTTTGGACGCAACGTGCGAGCGTGCCTACGCCGATTGAGGTCCAGGCGGAATGGGTTCAGGCGTCAGGTGACCACGCGGCAACGTATGACGTCGACAGAAACGAGCTAAGACCCGCACCGGGTCGCGGCAAAAAAGCGCGAATGGTCGAGCTCGCGTGCGTCGGGAGGTCAACACCCCATAGCACCTGACAAACCAATAATGTAATCATCGCCCGGTATTGAAAACCAACATCCAATCAACAATCATACTATGAAAACATTTCTCATCTCATGCCTTGTCACAGCCGCGTTGATGTCACTCTCCGCCTGCGCATCCACGCCTGACACCCGCAGCACGACCACCACGTCCCAAGAAACCACGGTGCCTGGTCCCACTACCACGACCACCACGGATACGCACACCAAGTAGGGTTGAGACAATAGCGCCGCAATTTCTCCGGCGCCGTGGTCGCCGATTCGGCGCGTTCGCTGACGGACTCTACTGACCTCGTCTTCGCCGGTGAACCATTTGAAAATTCGCGAGATCTTCGCGCTCTTCGCTGCGACCGGTTTGTTCCCACCGTCACCGGCGCGGAGCAAATCGCCGGCGGACTCGGGTTTTCTAGCGATTGATCGTGCTATTTTCACCGCAAGACCTGCCACGTGCCGCAGCGCATTTGTTGAAAATAACCGCAGAGCGAAATCACTTGCGGATCAGAATTCACCGCCGCCACGAGAGCCCCGCGCCAATCACGCCCGAGCCGCTTCGCCCGGAAACACGCGAGGCGCCCCGGACAAAGCGTCGCGGGAATAGAAAGGGCGGCAGAAGTTCGATCCGGTGAACCAGAGCGAAGTTGGCCGAACCGCATTCGCCCACGAATTTTTGGGCAGATGGGTCAATGCCTGCACTGATTCATGGGTAAATGCCTCGAGCCGGAATCAGGGAACGTCAGATTTTCCAAGCACATCGGAGCGAGGATTGCCGGCGAAGCTCGCCACTTCGATTCCGCCAAACGCAACCGGTTCAGCCCACACCTCGCGCAATGATCGCCCCGTCGTCAGCCCACGCCATGCTCGGATTACGCCGGCATGCGTCACGAGCGCGATGCGGTCCGCGCCGCGCGCGAGCAACTCTGCGCGAAACGCTTGTACGCGGGCCCATAACTCAGCCGCCGTTTCACCTGCGGGCGGTCGCTCGTTCCACGGATCGCGCGCCCACGCCACACTCGCCGGACCGTGGAATTCGTTCCAGCGGCGTCCTTCCCACTCCCCAAAATCCAATTCCTGTAAGCGCGGGTCGATCCGCACCTGCGCCGCGCCGAGTTGCTCCGCCAACGCCCGGCAGCGCTGCGCCGGACTCGTCCACACCTCGGCCGGGATCCACGGCAGCCGCTCGCGCACCGCTCGTGCGTCCTCGGGAAACGTGGCCGCGAGCGGCACGTCGCTCCGTCCGTAACACACCCCGGCCGGCGCGGCGATGCGCGTGTGTCGGATCAGCGCGGCGTTCATACGAGCGCGAGAATTGTAAGATAAAAAACCACCTCGCTCACCTGTTGCGCCGCGCCGAGGCAGTCACCCGTATAACCGCCGATGCGGCGCTTAAACCACCACGCCAGAACCGCGCGCGCCGCGACCACCGCAAGCACTGCCCACCACGTCCGCACCGGTAGCAACAGCAACGCCGCCGCCCCGGTGATCACCGCCAAAAATAATCGTCCCCCGGCCAAGCTCGTCGCCATCGGCTTCGCTTTCACCGACTCCTCGCGCACATAGGGCAGCGTCGCCATCAGCGAGACCGACGCCGCCCGGCTCACTGCGTGGCCTGCGATCAGCACCGGGGGCGCCCACGTGCCCGGCAAGGCCGCCACGCTTTCCCATTTTAGTCCCAGCAGCACGACGACGCCGATCACGCCAAACGCGCCCACGCGCGAATCACGCATGATTTCCAGCACACGCTCCCGGCTCGTGCCGCCGCCGAAGCCATCGCACACATCCGCCCAGCCGTCCTCGTGAAACGCGCCCGTCAGCAGCAGCGTCGCCGCGAGGCTCACGCCACTTGCCACGACCGGTGGCCAGATGTGAGCGCCCAGCCACCACACGAGGGCCGCCACGCTGCCGACGAGCCAACCCACCAGCGGAAAATACGCCGCGGCGCGCTGGAGATCGCTGGGCTCCCAGTTCGCCGCCGAAGGGATCGGCAGCCGCGTGAAAAACATCACCGCCGCCCGCAGCGCCCGCGCTTCTCTCTGCCATACACTCATGTTTTCAACGACTCCCGCGCACTCACGCCTGCCGACTCAAACGTCGCCATTTCCCGCAAAAATCCCACCGCCGACACCAGCAGCGGCCACGCGAGCGCCGCGCCCGTGCCTTCGCCGAGTCGCAACCCGAGATCGAGCAGCGGCTTCGCGTCCAGCGCGGCGAGCGCCCGCTTATGCCCTGCTTCCGCCGAACTGTGTGCGAACACACAGTAATCCAGCACGGCCGGTCGCAGTCGCGCAGCGACCAGCAGCGCCGCTGTGACAATGAACCCATCGACCACGATCACCATCCGCCGCGCCGCGCTCGCGAGCATCGCACCCGTCATCATCGCGATTTCACAACCACCGAAAGCCGCCAGCGCCGCGAGCGGTTCGCTTGCGTCCTGGTGGCGCGCCAGCACCCGCGCCAGCACCGCTCGTTTGCGCGCCAGCCCGGCATCGTCATGCCCCGCGCCGCGCCCCACGCACCCGTCGAGTGGTTCATCGGTAAGCGCGCTCACGAGCAGCGCCGCCGCAGACGTGTTGCCGATACCCATTTCCCCAAAAAGCAGCGCATTCGTTCCGGCGGCGGCCAGTTCATCCACGATCTGCGCGCCGCGCGCGAGACACTGCTCCACCTCCACCGCAGTGAGCGCCGGTTCGTGCAGCGCGTTTCGCGTGCCCGCACGCACTTTGCGCGCCAGCAATTTCGGATGCGCCGGCAACTCCCCCGCCACGCCCGCATCCACCACGCGCAACGCCAGGCCGTGCTGCCTCGCGAACACGTTGATGGCCGCGCCGCCCGCCAAAAAATTATGCACCATCTGCACGGTCACCGCCGACGGAAACGGACTCACGCCCTCCGCCGTCAGCCCGTGATCGCCCGCAAACACGAGCACGACGGGCGCGCGCAGTTCCGGCGCGAGTGTCCCTTGCATGAGGCCGCAGCGCAGCGCGAGTTCTTCGAGCCGGCCCAGCGAGCCGAGCGGCTTGGTTTTGTGATCGATGCGCGCGCGCAACTCGGCTTCGAGGTGCATCGCCAGCGGGGGAATGACGGGAGGTTGCGAGGACATAAATTATTTTAGCCGCACCTGACAGCCGGCGACCAGCAGCCAGGCCTCATCGGCCGCCGTGGCGGTCGCTTGGGCGAGCAGGCCCGCCAAATCTCGGAACCGCCGCAGCGCCGGATGCTCCGGCACGGGACTCCAGCCGATCTCGTTGCCCACGATCGCCACCGGCCACGGGGCCGCCCGCAATCGCGCCAACTGGTCCGACCACGCCGCGAGGATCGCGTCATCGTTGCCGTCGAGCCGGTCGCCGAGCCAGAGCGTGAGGCAATCGAGCACGACGCCCGAGGGCGGAGGCTGCAACGCTGCGAGCGCGGCGGCGATGTCGCGCGGCGCCTCGAGCGTGCGCCAGGCGGGCCGCTCCGCCCGGTGACGGGCCACGCGCATGGTCATCTCGGCGTCGGATGCGTCCATTCGATAGGTGGCCACGAAGACCACCGCTTCGCCCCAGGCTTGCGCGAGTTCGACGGCGCGGCGGCTTTTGCCGCCGCGCACCGGTCCGGTAATGTAGGTTATTTTCGCCATTACTGCGGAGCCATCGCGCCCTGTGCTGCGGCTTCGGCCGCTCGAAGATGCGAGAGTAGTGGGTGCTGCGCGTCCGTGTGACCCCATTGGTCGAAATACACGAGATCGCTCAACGGCAGACGCGGCAGCCAGCCTGCCGTCTCCAACTCCGGCTTCGCGTGGAAATGACTGACGTAGCCAATGCACAAATACCCGATCGGGATAATTCGTCGTGGAACTTCCAATGCGTCCTGCAGGGCCGATGCGTTGAAAATGCTGACCCAACCAACGCCCAGACCCTCCGCCCGCGCGGCCAGCCACAGATTCTGCACGGCACAAACACTGCTGAATAAATCCGTCGTCTTCATATGCGTCCGGCCGATGACGACCGGACCGGTGCGCTCGCGGTCGCAGGTCACGCAGATGCCCACGGGCGACTCCAGAATACCTTCCAACTTCAACGTGCGATAGGTCGCACGTTTGTCCGATCCGAACATGGTTTCAGCCTCGAGATGAGCCGTGGCAAACGCGGCGTGCACCCGGCGTTTCACTTCGGTCGACTGAACAATAATAAAATTCCACGGCTGCATGAAGCCGACCGAGGGCGCGTGGTGTGCGGCCGTGAGGATCCGACTCAGCGCTTCGTCGGGCACCGGCTTGGGCAGGAATTGGCCGCGCACATCGCGGCGGGAAAAAATCGCATGATAGACCGCATCGCGCGCGTCATCAGTAAACGCATGCGGATCGTGGAGCGGGGGCGTCGGGTTGGTTTTCATGACATGATTTTGGGAGTGCGGCGGCGGATTTTCCGGCCCGGTGAAAACGGACAAACCGTCGCGTCCATCGCGTTCATCGCAGCCATGCGAGCCCTCCTGTGATCGCGACGGCCGTGAGGCAAACCGCGTGATTGATCCGCACGACCGCGTTGATTTCCGATGCCGCGATCGTCCGCGGGTTTTCGCCAATCCAAGGTTTCGCGACACGTTCGCCGTCGTAGGTGAGCGGGCCGCCGAAGCGCAGGTCGAGAATGCCCGCGAGCGCCGCCTCCGGGTAGCCTGCATTCGGACTCGCATGGGCGTGACCGTAGCGAAACACAAACCGCAGTCCGCGGGCGCTGCCCGCCAGCAGCACCATGAGCAGCGCCGTCACCCGCGCCGGGAGGAGATTCGCGGCGTCATCGAGCCGGGCCGCCGCCTTGCCGAATTGTTCGTAGCGCACGTCGCGATGGCCGATCATCGAGTCCAGCGTGTTGATCATCTTGTACGCCATCATCGCGGGCACGCCGCCGAGCATGTAATAGAAAAGCGGCGCGATCACGCCGTCGCTCAGGTTTTCCGCCATCGTTTCGAAGACCGCCGTCCGCACCTGCTGCGCGTCGAGACGTGCCGTGTCGCGTCCCACGATCCGTGCGAGCTGGCGGCGACCTGCCTCAAGACTTTCGTTCAGCGCCTCGAATACCGCGCGTCCTTCGGTGATGAGCGTGCGGTGTGCCAGTCCGAAAAACACGCCCGTCGCCACGAAGGCGACGCCCACCCAAGCGTGCAGCCGAAAGGCCGCCACTTGCACCACCGTGCAAATGAAAAACACGGTCACGACCAATGTCACCGTGAGCAGCAGCCCTTTCCAAAAACGACCGCGTTCGCTGCCGTGATTCAACCGCCGCTCGGCGGGTGCGATCATCCGGCCGAAGCCGACAATTGGGTGCGGCAGCCACTGCGGGTCGCCGAGCCAGAGATCGAGGCCGTAGCCGATCAGCAAGGGCGCGATCCACTTCGTCAGCGTCACGTTTTCCATGTGTGCAACGCCTCCGTGAGCCATTCGTTTTGTTCCGCCGTTTGCGTGGCAACGCGCACGCACGGCACGGCCAGACCGTTAAAATTACTCGCATCGCGCACGAGCAAACCGTGTTCGCGCACGAGCCAGTCCTTCAACTGCGGCGCGTTGCCGCGCGCGAGCTCCACAAGGAAAAACGTCGTCGCGGTCGGCCACGGACGCAGGCCGGGCACGGCGGCAATCGCAGCCCGCAGCCGCGCCGTCTCCGCCAATAGCTCGTCGCGTGGCAACGCCACCTCGGCCGGATGCCGCAGACAAAACTCGCCCGCCGCCAGGGCGAGCGCATTGACGGCCCACGGGCTTGCCGCGCGCGCGACGCGCGCCCGCGTCGGCTCGGCCGCCGCCAGATAACCGAGGCGCAGGCCGGGGATGCCGAAGTTTTTTGTGAGCGAATGCAGCAGCACCAGATTGGTCCGCGTCGCCGTGTCAGCCGCGCACAGCGGTGCCGTGGCGCAAAAGTCGGCGTAGGCCAGATCGACCACAAATTGCACCGAGGGATGCCGATCGATCATTTCGAGAAGCGTGTCGCGGGAAAACACCTCACCTGTCGGGTTGTTCGGATTGCAGAGCCAGACGAGTGTCGTGTCGCCGAAGCGCTCCGCTACGAAATCTTCCCGTGAAATCCACATCACCTCGTGCTGTTCGAGTTGCGCCGCGTCCGCGTATTCGGAAAACGTCGGCCCAACGACAACCGAACGCACGCCACGCCAAGCCTGAGCCACAAGATAGATGGCGGCCACGGCCCCGTTGGTCACGAGCACTTGGCGCGGAGTCACGCGATGCTGCGCCGCGAGCAGCGCCGTGAGACTCTCGGCGGCGACTTCGGGATAGGTGCCAGCGCAGTCAAGTTGCGTGCGAAGATGATCGCCCAACGCCAACGGCACGCCGCCAGGGCGCACGTTGGCGCTGAAGTTCGCGCGCAGCGTCCGCCCGTAGCGGTAGCCATCGTCACCGTGCCCGTGCAACATAATAGCCTCCTCTTGGGTAGTGCGTGCCATTCGGATCGACGCGCGTGGCGGTTTTGTTCACCTGCTCATTGCGAAAATGACGAAGCCACAGTTTCTCATCGGCGCGCCCTCCAGCGATTCGGGCAAGACCACCCTGACGCTTGCGCTGCTGCGTCTGTTCGCGGATCGCGGCCGGAAGGTGCAGCCGTTCAAATGCGGGCCGGACTATCTCGATCCCGTCCACCACACGCGCGCCGCACGCCGACCGAGCGTGAATCTCGATCTGTTCATGATGAGCCCCGCACACGTGCAGGCGCTGTTCGCCCGGCATACCGCGACCGCCGATGTCGCCATCGCCGAGGGCATGATGGGGCTGTTCGACGGCGTCGATAAAGCCGAAGGCTCCAGTGCGGCCATCGCCAGCCTGCTCGGCCTGCCCGTCGTGCTCGTGGTGGACGGAAGCGCCATGGCCTATTCGGCCGCGCCGCTGCTCACGGGGTTTCGTCAGTTCCGTCCCGACGTGAAGATCGCCGGAGTGATTTTTAATTTCGTGAACTCGGACCGGCACTACCAAATGCTGCGCGCCGCCGCCATCGATGCGGGCGTCGAGGCTCTGGGCTACGTGCCACGGAACGAGGCGATGCGCCTGCCCGAACGCCATCTCGGACTCGCCGTGTCGCCGGAGCATGATTACGAGACAATCATCGCCCGTGCCGCCGCGCACGTGGCGCAGACGGTCGATATTGATCGCCTGCTCGCGCTCACCGCCCGTCCCCCTCACACGCCTCCGCCATCCGCGCGATGCGCGACCGGACGGCGGCAGCGCATCGCGGTCGCGCGCGACGAAGTCTTCAATTTTACCTACCACGAAAATCTCCGCGCGCTCGCCGACCTCGGCGAGATCGTGGAATTCACTCC
>DAITQE010000067.1:8535-10347 GCA_036833235.1 Opitutus sp. | reverse complement strand
GTAGGCTTGAAGACGGATTTTATCGAAGGGCGGATTTCCTCCACTCTGACGCTGTTTCATTTGGAACGCGCCGATCGCATCGTCACTGTGCGCCAACCCGTAGTTGGGCTCGGCACGACTGGAACAACGCCCATCACGACCGAGGTGACCTTCAGCAAACAAGGCACGGTTGACCAGAGCGAAGGCGTCGAATTTGAGATCACCTACTCGCCGCTGGATAACTGGCAAATCTACGCGACGTACGCGGGGATGGACATCAAGACGACGAAAATCACCGCGCCGACCGTGCGACTAGCCACGGATCCTAAGGTGTCCGGAGACTACGCGTCTTACCTGAAAGGATACAACGATGCCGTCAATTTGCTTCGAGGAGCGGTGCCTGAGGGGTCAGCGGAACGACTCGCGAGCCTCTGGACGCGTTACACATTCAAGGACGGAGGCGTGAAAGGATTGTGGGTGGCAGGCGGTGGCAATTACACGTCTCCCAAGGCGCAACGTACCGCCAATCCCGCGCTGTTTCTGCCGGAATATTATTTGTTTGATGCGGCCATCGGCTACGACTGGAAGCACCAAGGCCAGTCGTGGAACATCACGCTCAATCTGAAAAATATCGGAAACAAGGAATATTATCCGGCCAACCAGTCCCGCGGCAAACCCCGGCAGATTATTCTGAGCGCGGGCGTTAAGTTCTGAGTTGCTCGGATGAATACACGGCCGTCGCGCACGAGGCGGCCGTGTTTATTGCCTCGCCAAAAACGAGGGGTGTTCGCGATCGCGTTCGGCTTGCTCGACGTAACCCGCGCGCTCACCGCGCAATTTTCGTTCGCCGCGATGCGTTGCTCGACCGGCTCGCCAGCGGCCAGTGCGCCGAAGTGTGTCGCGCACGCCACAGCCAGCTCGTGCACGCGACGAAACGGCCGGTGTGGAGTGCGGCGGCTCGACGCGCCGCTTCGTCTTTTCCGGAGGCGGGCCGTCAAGCAGGCCCGTCCAAAGCCGCGTCGAGCCGCCGCACTCCAAATCGGATTCAGACGTGGAGCAGATCTCGCTATTTGGAAGGCGTCGGGCCGTCCACTTGAATACTCGCGTCGTTCAGGCGCACGCGGTCGGTTTTGCCGTCGGGACGATGGACCAGCAACGCGCCGTCGATCATCTCGGCGGACACGTTCGCGGGTTGAGTGCCGTTTCTTTCGGGCCAGAGAACGGCGAACACTTCGTGCTCGGCGCGGGCATCCGCCGATTCGGCGAAGAGATGGTTCTGCTTCAGGTTCCACTCGCCGGTCGTGCTGTAGTTCGCCTGACCGGAGACGTAGCGCGGATCGACGGGCACCGGAAACTCATCCGTCACCCGCGCGTTCCACGCGTAAGGAGCGATGAGCTTGACGGTGAGCGTGGCGTGGCCGTTCACAGTGAACGCGGTCGCAGGTCGTTCTGTCCAGGTGAGCGGTCGCTCGGTATGGAGCAGCCAGGTGATGCGTCCGGGGTTCGCCAGCTTCACGACGTCACGAATAATCAGATACCGTGAGTCGATGAAGACCAGATCGCGCGTGACGGACTTGACGCGCTCCTTTGGTTGCAGCGTGGCGTACGCTTGCGTGGCGTCGCCGGTGGTCCACACATAGCGCGGCGTTGACTCGAAGCGCGTGATCCGACCGGTCGCCGCAGGACTTTGGATTTTCTGACCCTGACCATCGATCAGCAGCGCGTTCATGGATTTGGTCTGGCGCACCCAGCCGTTGTGATGCGACGAATTGTGCCATTCGCGGAAGCCGGATTTGATCGCGAGCCCTTCGCCATACGCGTTCAGGACAAAGG
>DAITQE010000067.1:0-8525 GCA_036833235.1 Opitutus sp. | reverse complement strand
GGCTGAAAGAGCCGTATGGACTCGAGACGAAGGTGATCTGGATATCGTCGGCTGCACGGCCGAGGGTGGAGTGCATCGCGACCCAGCCGACGTCCTTGAACCAGCGCGACTGTGGCAATGCACTCAGTGATTTTGCGGGAGGCAACGGCAGGCCTGACGAAATGAAATTGCGCACGAGGAACTCCGCTGTCGTCGGGTAGGTTCGATCCAGTTTGCCGAGGCCCTGGTCGCTCGGTCGGGGACGAGGATCGGTCTGGGTCTCAGTGTAGGCGCGAAGAAAGCCGTCCTGCTCAACGCGCGCGAGGTGAAGCAGGTATTCGGCGGTCGCCGGTTCGAGGTCGAATTTTCCGGCATTCGGCAGATCGCCGAAGGAGGTGGCGAGGTAGGGCTGCACATTATACACGGTGAAATACCCCGTGTTTTTCCAGAACGGCGTCGCGTATGCGAGCGGATCGCCGATCGCGAGGAGTGCGTCCTGGAAAAACGCGTGCTCAATCGTGCCGCGCCAGTACGCGACGCCCTCGCCCCAGCCGCCGTCATCGCCACCCCACGGAGTGAATTGGTCGCGATAAAAGGTGTACGCGAACGTCCACCATTCGCGCGCCTCGGGCAGGTCGTCCCAGAGGGCGAGGCCCGCGATCCCGATCATGGGCATGAAGCGGATCGGATGGCTGGACGGCGTATCGGAGATCGAGTTACGGCGAGTGAGTGCGACGTGTCCCTTGTCCTTGATCCATTGGATGGAACGACGGCCGCGTTCCCGGAAGTGAGCGAGCACCTGCTTTCGCTCCGCGGGTGTCAGCTGGTCGCGGAGCTGGTCGTAAACGAGCGGCAGCTTGCGCCAGAGACGGAAGTTGCCCTCGTCGTTGTAGTAAATGTCGGTCGCGCCTGGAACCGGCCCCTTCTTCCAGTCGGGTGCCAGGTGCCACTGGCAGGCGCGGAGGAGAAACTCCTTGGCCTTCGCGAGATACTTCTCCTCGCCCGTGACGATCCAGCAAAGCGTCGCGGCTTCGGCGACGCCGGAGACAAGGCCACACTCGTCCTGCACATCACGCCACTTGTCCGCGATCTCGGACGTGCGTTTGGAGGGGGCCGGATCGCCGTAGGTCAGCGGCTCGGCCGGAAAAGGCAGCGCGAGGTATTTTTTGTCGAACGCGGCCTTGATCTTGGCAAAAGACCGCGCGTCTTCACCGGTTGTCACATAAGCGCGAAACGCATCTTGCCGACCGGCGAGGATCAGGGTGCGAGGCGCGTGGCCGGGCACCCATTGGTTGGGTTCGTGCGTGGCGAGGCTTGGGGCGGCTGGGGCGGCCACGGCTAAGAACGGAATGGCCGCGAAGAGGCGCAGGGCGCGCAAGAATGAAAGGTGGAGGAGAGTCATAAGCGAAGAAGAACAAGGTAACGGCCGTCGTCGTGGCGGCCACGATTGGCAACGGCGATCGGGACGACCGCCGCCACGGGAAAGAAGCGGGAGAGGTTGTTTAGGGTTGTTCCGCGATGTCGTTGCGTGGGAGTCCGGGCAGAGACCAATGGGAGATTTTCCAGGAACCGAGCACAGGATGTGTCAGCTGCCATTGGTTTGTGATGGCCGAGTCGATACGCCACGGAACGGCTTCGGCGCGGTTGCGGCCGGTCCACGATAACGCAGCGAGCGTGACGCGTTCGTGCTGTCGATCGGTTTTGAGGACGGGCGTTACGTGAAACGGCGCGGCCACGTGCCGGCGCGGCGAGGCTTCGTCGACACGGTTGTCCCATTCCCCGGCAGAAAAGCCGAGGAGCGACTGAATGACTGTACCACGGTCTTCAGAGGTGAAGACCGAGAGGAAGGGCGCGGCTCTGTCTGGCGCTGCGGTGCGCCTGCTGATATCAAACCCAGGGCGGTTGGGGACAACCGCCCCGACCTCGGTTAGCTCGAGCGGGAGTGCGAAGCCGCCGAGGCGGAGCACGACGGGCTGACGCGGCGTGACGTGATGCACGTGAAGCAGCCAGCCGGCGCGCCACCACACAAATGTTTCAACACCGATCGAAATCTGGCCGGCTTTGACGCCGAGATTGTAGCTGTAGCCGATGTGTTCGTGATCGAGCTCAACCGCGACGGTCGAGTGGCGGCCAAAAATGCGGCCGTCATCGAGCTCGGCCGTCAACGCGCTGTCGGGCGAAAATGCCGTCGCCTCTGGAAACGCGTAGGTGAAGTGCGCGCCGGTGCGATAGGCGAGCTTGCTCCATTTCCACGGACCGTAACGTGTCTGGGTGTTGCCGCCCATCGAGCCGGCGTTGAGCAGCTCGACTTCGCCGTCGGGAACGCTCCGCGTCACGAGACCGGGCACAGTCATCACATGCACGAACGGGCGCTCGGCGGGCAGCGGCTCTTCAGCGTCATGCCAAAATGGATGCGTGAGAGGCAGCAGGAGCGGCGTGAAACCCTTCGCAGCCCAGTACGGCGAGGCGGCGCAGGAATACGGCTCCACGATCGCATCGAAGCGATCGGTGAAACCGCACGAAAGGCAGCCCTGCTCCTGCGTGATCGGGCGGGAAAGGAAGAATTCCAGATTGCGCGTGCAGAGTCGGCGCAGGCGGCCAGGCGGCAAATCAGTGCAGGCTTCGGCGAGCGCGAGGCCGAAGACATTGATGGCATTGAACCGATACGCGATCGACCGACCGAATGCGGGATGCTCGCCACTCGCGGCGAAGAAATGCTGGTAATCGCGGACGAACAGGCCCGCCCACCCTCGCCAGCGTTGCGCCCGTGCGGGGTTACGGGCGCCGTGGAGGCGCGTCCACATCAAGCCGTAGAAATGAAACGCGTACGCGTTGTAGTGATCGTAGGCCTGGTTGATGCCGTCCTCGAACCAGCCGCCGCCGCGATGCATGGTCTCGAGCTGATTGAGGTGCGCGGTGATAACGGCGCGATCCGTGCGGTGCGCGAAACCGGCTTTCTCGAGAAATTCGAGAATGTGCACGCTCATGAACAAATGATTGTTGTTCACGATGCCGCCGCCGCGGGACGTGGCGAACCACGCGGCGATCTGCGCCCGCTCGGCTGGCGTTAACGGATCCCAGAGCACGTCGGGCGCCAGTTGGAGCGCGATCGCCATCAGGCCCATTTCGACGTGGTGCTGATGATAGTTGGCGTCGGGCCCCCAGTAATGCGGGCCGTCGGGAGTTGTGCCGAACACGAGCCCGCGGCGGAACCAATCCGCGATGGTAGCGCGGAAGGCGGCGTCGGGGAGCGCGGGCGGTTCGTCCGTTTCGATCTGCGGGCGGGACGCCCGCGCTCCTAGGTCGGGAACGCTCTGAAGATAGAACGCAGCGAGCAGCAACGGTCGCGCGAATGATTCGAGCCGGTCGGCGGCTGCGTCGTGATCGCTGGCGCGGCCGTGGATGGAAAGGTCAGCCCGGCCGGGTTGCATCAACGCGGCCAGCGGCGTGAGCAGGTGGCGCGCGTGGGATTGCCAGCGGAGATAAGGCTCGGGCAAACTCATGACGTCACGGCAAAGACCTCGGGCGAGACGACGGCTTCCATCGGCCGGTCGTCAACGTAGGCCTGGAGGTTTTTCACGGCAAATTCCCCGGCGTCGCGCCGCCGGTCTGTAGTTGGACCGCCGATATGCGGCGTGAGCATGACATTCGGCAGTCCGCGGAGCGGGTGATCGCGCGGCAGCGGCTCATGAGCATACACATCGAGCCCAAAGAAGATATTGCCCTCCCGCGCCACGGCGATCAGTCCAGCTTCGTCGACCACTGCGCCTCGACCCAGATTGACGAAGACCCCGCCGGGCGGAATACGGCGGAGCAACGCTTCCGTGACGAGCCCGGTGGTTTCCGGGATGAGAGGCGCGAGTTCCACGACGATATCATTGGAGGCGAACAACGCGTCGAGTGACGGCTCGGCGCGAATGCCCCAATGCGCGGCGATCGTCTCGTCGACGTCCGGGGCGTGGGCGGAGATGGAGCAGCCGAACGGCGCAATCAGCCGCACAAATTCGCGCGCCACCATCCCGAAACCATGGATACCGACGCGGCGACCGAAGAGCGAGGCGGTGGCGGTGTCGGTGCCTTTCCACGCGCCTTGCGTGTGCATCGCGAGCGACCAGTAGCTGGCGCGACGAAGCCCGCAGAGCGTGTGAAAGAGCGCCCATTCGGCCACGATGCGCGAGATCGAGCCGCCCCAATTGGTCACGATCAACCCGCGGGAGAGGTGCTCGCGAGTCACAAGACTTTTGACCGAGCCGCACAAGTAACATACATAGCGGAGACGCGGAGGCAGCACAGCCGGCAGGAGCGGCGTTTTCCAGGCGGCGATCACGATTTCGGGATTGGCGGCTGCAAGTGCGCGGGTGAAGTCGTCAGTCGATCGGCCGCTTGGATCGAAGAGGTGGAATTCCGGCGCGAGTGCGTGGACTTCGTCCAACAGCGGTTCGGGCAGGAAGTCGTGCAGTTCGGCCGGCGTGACTGCGGCGAAAATTGAGTTGGGCTTGGGCATGATAAAAGTCGGTTCAGGGTTCGGGTGGGTAACACTCAAGAATTTCGGCTGTCCCCACGGGCGCGTAGTGCAGCGCGCCGATTCCGGCGGGAGCGAAGAATTTGTCATGCAAACCGAGGCGATGGCGTTCGCCGTCGGCGGAGATCGTGACGACGCCGGCGGTGATGATCCCGATGTGGAAGCCTTGCTCCTGTTTCGTGGCTTCGCCGCCTAGACGCGTGCGCCGGACCCGGAAGCAGCGTGTGCGGTTCGCGTCGATCAGATCGTCCTGCCACGAATCCGGCCCGAGCGCGCGGCGGCGTTTTGGCGGGCACGCCGCTTCGAGGGCGAGACGCGATGCCGACCAGGCGCTGAGGTCGAAGACGTCGAGGCAGAAATCGAGATTGCGGCCCATGAAGCGGGCGGATTCCGGCAATGTGTTGCCGCCGCGCGAGAATTCGAAGCGCACGACAAGATCACTTGGCTCCTGCACTTCGACGAGAAACACGCCGGCGCCGAGCGCATGGGGTACGCCGCCGGGCACGAGATAAGTGTCGCCGGGCTTCACCGGGATTTTATCGAAACAGGCCTCGAGCGCGGCGAGGTCCTGCGCCTCGATCATGCGGCGCAGTGCGGTGCGTGTCGGCGGGCGTTGAAAACCGAGATAAATGTAACCGGTGGGTTCGACACTCTGGCCAGGTGCACTCGCGTCAGCGCCCCGAATGTCCCGCACCGCGAGGACATGATACGCCTCGGTTTTTCCGCTCGGCGAACCGAGAAACTGACGCGCGAAGGTCGCGGTCGGATGAACTTGAAAGTGGAGTCGGGTCGCCGAATCGAGAAATTTCACGAGCAGCATCGGTGCGGTCCCGAACGCCGCGACGTGAGCGGCGCCGAGAAAATATTCCGGATCCGTAGCGATCAGCGAGGCGAGGTCGTGGCTCTGGCCGCGCACCAGCACGCGTGAAATGCCTTCGGCGATCGCTTCGCGCCCGGCGTTCACCGCGCGCGTGGTCGAACCGATCCAGTCCTCGGGAAAATGACTGTCCGCGGGGTTCGCGATGCCGGCGAGCGAATCCAACGTGCGGCCGCCCGTGTACGTGCGCCACACTCGATTGGGCGGGAGGAGCACCAATCCGCGGGTCATGGCGGCGGGATTGCGGGCAGACATCAGAGGAGCTGGTTCATTTTCGTCCGAACGTCACTTCAGGCCAGTCGTCGGTGCGGAATGGCGACGCGGGAAGACCGGCGGTGCTGACCAGATTGCAGTCGGGATTGTCCGCCCACGCGTAGCGGACGGCGACGGGCTGAGGGACATCAGGGCTCGACACTTCGATCACACCGCCCGCAATGCGGGCGGTGGCCGGCACGAAGCGGTGATCTGATCCGGCGATCGTGAAGCCGCGCAGCGGCTGGTGATCGCGAGTGGCGAGGCCCGCGGTTTCAGGCGCGAGGCTGATCCGAACGACAGGGCCTTTGATGGTGGATGAAACGTAATTGGCTTCGAACGCGGCTTTATTTCGTGGATACGCTGCGACTTCGCCGGCCCAGTGCTCGAGGATCGGGCGGAGCTCAGGTGAAGCCTCCAGGGTGGCGTGCGGCGTCCAGGCTTCGGCCTTGGTGCCGCCCCACGAACTGTGGATGAGACCGATCGGCACGCCGAGATCGTGATGCAACGTGCGGCCGAAGAAATAGGCGACGGCGGAGAACGGGTCAACCGTGCTGGAGTTGCAGGCCGCCCATTCGCCGGCGCAGGTGAACTGCGGGGATTCGGCGACAGCACGCTTTACGGTGAAGAGGCGGATCGCGGGGAAGTTTGCCGCGGTGATTTCCTCCTGGGCGCGATCGGCCTGATTCACCCGAAACGTCATGTTCGACTGACCTGAACAGAGCCACACATCGCCGACAAGGACGTCCGAGAATGCGATGCGGTTCTGGCCACGGACGACGAGGGTGTGCGGACCGCCGGCGCGGTGGGCGGGCAGCGCGACGCGCCAGTTGCCGTCGTCGGCGGTGGTGGTCTGCGCCTGGTCGGCGCGACCCCAGACGGGGATGGGCTGGTCGCGCTGGAGCAGCATGTGGTCGCCGAAGACTGCCGGCAGGCGCACATTCGCGCGGCTTGCAGGGCACGCCGCGAGTGAAACCAACCCAAGGGCGAACACCACGGGACGGATTCGTCGCGAGCGACGTGACGAGGGTACGAGCTGGTTCGAGTTCATTAGAACCTCAAATCATAGGTTGCGATATAGGCGTGATCGGATCGGTCGTGTCGCGTGCGACGTTTTCGCGGGTGATGTCGTAGTACGTCCCCGTGAACGTGAGACGGTCATCGAGGAAGCCGGCCTTCAGACCGGTTTCCCAGCCGATGCCGAATTCATTTGGCAGGTCGAAGGTGCTCCCGTCGGCGTTGGTACCGGTGCTGAATTGGGGCACGAACGAGCGGCTGTAATTGGCGAAGGCAGTCAGCGCGGGGAGCAGGCGATAGTTCGCGCCGAGTTGATAGCTCACCTCGTCGGTGTGGCGTTTCGAATCGCTGGCGACAGATGGGACAAGATTGATCGAATGACTCTTGATGTAGTCGTAGCGGCCGCCGGTCATGAGAATCGCGCGACCGTCAAGGAACGTGGCGCGCTCGCTGATGAAGGCGCCGAAGATGTCGATCGAATCATCTTCCTTCTGACGGAGGGCGTAGAGCGACGGGTCCTGACTGTAGGTAATGAACGTGTAATTGGGAGAGTCGACGCTCAACGCGGTGATGCCCGGCATGCCGACCGCGAAGTTGGTCATATCCCACCGTTCGGGCTGAGAAGTCTGGCGCTGATAATCGAGCGTGAAGAGGGTCTTGTGTTGAACGGGGCCCGTGTTCCACGACGCGAGCAAATCCGTTTGCCAGCTTGCCCCGCCTTCGGGAAACGGCCGCAGGCGAGGTGTGCCGCGCTGGACGGTGCGCGTGAGCGGATTGAATTGATCGCGACCGCCGACCTCCTGACGCTCGAGCCCGCGATCGAACCAGTTGGCGCCGCTGCGAAGCGATAACACATCACTGATGCGATGCTCGAACGTTAGAGTCAGATTGTACACGTGGCGGTTGGAGTAGTTGAGCGGACCCTGTCCGTTAAAGTCGAAGACCTCGGTCGCGACATCGACGTAGCGCGTGTACGTGCGGCGGGCTCCGGTGGCCGGCTGGACGCGATATGGATCGAGCACGCCAGTCTGGATTCGAAACGGCACGGTGGCGCTGGAGATGCCGATCTCGTCGCGTTTCAACCATTCGAACTCGGCGAGCAGGCTGGTGTGCGCGGCCGGTTTCCAGAGAAACTGCACCGCCGCGGTGTTGGTTTCGCGATGCTTGAACGCCTGGTTGTAGTCGCTCTCGTCGTGCGCGGTATCGACGCGATAAAAGAATTTCCCGCTGTTGCCGAGCGGGCCCGTGGACGAAAGTTGGCCGCGCAAGAGATCGTTGCTGCCGGCGCTGAACGCAATCCGGTCTTTGTGCTTCGATTGGGGCTTTTTCGTGATGATGTTGATCGTGCCGCCGGGCAGGACGGTGCCGTAAATCGACGCGGCGGGGCCTTTGATAATCTCGGCGCGATCGACGTTGACCTTGTCGATGAGACCGATGCGGCGAAAACCGTTGCGGAGTTGCACGTCGGCATCGAAGCCGCGGAGGCTGTAACCGGTCGAGAGCGTTTCCCACACGGAGACAGAGCTGGTGTAGCCGAACTGGTCACGAAACTCAAAGGCGGCGAAATCGTCGAGGAATTCGCTCGTTACCACGTTCACGGTGAACGGCAGATCGCGCAGCTTCATCGCCACGCGCGTGCCGGTGATCGACTCGGCGGCGACGTATTCACTTTGTGAACTGGTGGTGACGTTGAATTCCTTGAGTGTGACGACCTCGTCATTCGACGGAGCTCTTTCCGGAGTGGTCGGCGGCGGGTTGTTTTGAGCGTGAAGGCTCAAGCTGACGGCGAACCAGGCGAAGCCGGCGAATTGAATCGGGGGTTTGCGGGTTTTCATAAGAAAAATGAGCTCAGGACGAGAGGAGGGCTGGCGCTACGGG
>DAITQE010000066.1:0-10404 GCA_036833235.1 Opitutus sp. | reverse complement strand
CGTCTTCAGCGCGTTGAGCCGGAACTCCAGAATCCACGGAGCTTCCTTCTTAACTGAACTGATGTAGCGGACGGTCTCTTCATTGAGACCCGTGCCGGCGTCGAACGCGTAATCGACTTTATAGCTAAAATTGCCGGCAGTCTGGTCGATGCCTTGAACCGGGTTTGCCGCCGTATCGTCAGAGAGGATGGGAGCAGGCGGAGCTTCGAGTTCGGTGAGCGGTTTCATGAGAGGCGAAGGATTGAGTTGTTTGAGAGCTGTCGTGGGCGCGAGCGAAGCGCGGGCAGGCCTTATCAGGCGGTGATCAATTCTTTTTTGACCCAGTCGTAACCCTTGGCTTCGAGTTCGAGGGCGAGATCTTTGTCGCCGCTTTTTACGATGCGACCGTCCCACATGACGTGGACGAAATCGGGCACGATATAGTTCAACAGACGCTGGTAATGCGTGATCATGACGATGCCGATTTTTTCGCCGCGCAGCGCATTGACGCCCTCGGCCACGATACGAAGCGCGTCGATATCGAGCCCTGAATCGGTTTCGTCCATCAACGCAAACGCGGGTTCGAGCATCGCCATTTGCAGAATCTCACAGCGTTTCTTTTCGCCGCCAGAGAACCCATCGTTAACGGCGCGCGACGTAAATTTGCGGTCGATCTTGAGCATATCCATCTTTGAATAGAGACGCTTGTAGTAGCCGGTCGCGTCGAGCTCTTCGCCTTCAGCGAGACGCGCCTGTTGGGCGGCGCGAAGGAAGTTGGCAATCGTCACGCCGGGGATTTCGCTGGGATACTGAAACGCTAGGAATATCCCGGCACGCGCGCGCTCGTCGGGTTCCAACTCGAGGATCGACTTTCCGTCCAGCAAAACGTCGCCGGAGGTGATCGCGTAGTCCGGATGGCCAGCGATCGCTTTCGCGAGTGTCGATTTGCCGGTGCCGTTAGGACCCATGATGGCGTGAACTTCTCCCTGACGAACCGTGAGGGTCAGGCCCTTGACGATGGGCTTGTCGCCGATGGAGATGTGGAGGTCTTTGATTTCGAGCTGTGACATGTGAGAAAAGTAGTGAGTAGCGGGAAGTGAGTAGCGAGTAGAAGGAGGGACAAAAGGGTGGGAGTTAACGATGAGACGTTGATTGGTTTGGCCTGTTCGCCGCTGGCTCCTTACGGCTCACGACTGCGTGGGTGGTTTTGCCGCGAAAAATGATTTCGACTGACGAGGCGTCATAGCCGGTCGGCAGAATTTGCTTCACCTGATCGATCAGCCCACCTGGCAGGTCAACGTCGTAGGTCTCGCCTGTCTGTTCATCGTGAAAATGAGCGTGCGGGTGTAGATTTGGGCAGTACCGAGTTGGTCCTCGCTCGAAATTGACTGCCCTAACGAGATTACATTGAACGAGCGTCTCGAGACAGTTGTACACGGTCGCGAGCGAGATCGTGGGCATTTCGCTACGCACACGCGCATACACCTCTTCTGCAGTTGGATGATCGCGCTTCTTCAGCAGAACATCGAACACCACTTCCCTCTGCGGCGTCGCACGCAAACCGCTATCTGACAGTCTTTGGGCGAGCGAATCGGAGGTGAACGTTGTGCCGGGCGAAATCATGAGAGGTGTAACAAACTGGAATGGTTCTAAGTTTCAACTGAGAATTAGAACTATTCCAAACTAATCCATCGGGACACTGCGGGTGAATACGTTACGGCGTTAGAGAATGCGTGTTCCTGCGAGATCGGGGGTAGATTGGGGTAGGTAGCGCGCTTGCCGCGCTACGTCCAGGTCGCGAGGCGTTGCGCAGCGAGCGCGCAACCTACAGTTCAATCCGGGAATCGCTGCGCTCGGACTGCCAGCACCAATGCCACGGTTCGAACGCGATGCCGTGGATATTCCCGCGGGGAAATGACAGCGAGAAACCAAACTCTCGGGCGTGCTCTGACAGCCACGCAAACGCGGTTGTCTCGGCGAATTTTTCTTCGAGCGGTGGCGATCCCGGCGTGGCTAGGTCGAGCGCCCGCCCGGTGTGATGCTCGCTGAATCCGGGAGCGGCGACGTAGCGGAGGATGTCTGTGATCGCCTGGCCAGCGACGAGTTTTGCGCGGATGATTTCCGCCTGGAGGGCGATGCTGCGAAAGCCGGAGAGCGGGATGAGCGAAATATTGGCGCGCGCGGCGGCGGTATGCAGACGTTCCCACGCTTCCGCGGCGAGAATCGTGAGTCGGATCTGGCGAGCGGTACGCGAGGGAATTGAAACGAGATCGGCTTCGTTGGCTTCGAGCTGAAGAAGCAGACCGCGTGACTGCGCGTAATCGTGTGAGATGCCGAGTTCGCTGTGCAACGCTGCGCAGGTCGAGGGGTTCAGCTGTAAGAGGGGCTTTGTGCCCCGAGTCAGGTTTACTCCAGCCATAACGGAAACGGCGCCTCGGGAGTTTGGGAGTAAAGCCGCTCCCACAATTTAGATCTCAGATCTCCACAGTTTAGCAGATTATCGAACGTCTCGATCCTTCAGGCTCCGTGCTCTGCGAGCCAGCGCTCGGCTTCGATCGCGGCCTGGCAACCCATCCCTGCGGCCGTGATTGCTTGACGGTAAACGTGATCGGCGCAATCGCCTGCCACGTAGACACCGGGGATTTTAGATTTCACCTGCGAACCGTTTACCGGTTTAAAGTAACCGCCTTCGTCGACGTCGAGCACCTCGGCGAACGGCCCCGTGTTCGGTACATGGCCGATCGCGATAAACACGCCCTTCACCGGCAGAATGCGCTCTGCGCCGGTCTTCACGTCCGCCACTCGCAGTCCGCTGACGGACCCTTCTTTTACTCCTTCCACCGCGAGTGGAATGCTGTTCCACACCGGTTCGATCTTTTCATGTGATGTCGCGCGATCGGCCATGATTTTCGAAGCACGTAACGTGTCCCGGCGATGAATGAGATAAACTTTGCTCGCGAAACGCGTGAGGAAGAGCGCTTCTTCCGCCGCGCTATCGCCGCCGCCGATGACGGCGACGTCCATTTTCCGATAGAAAGCGCCGTCGCAGGTCGCGCACGTCGTCACGCCTTTGCCGCCGTAGAGTTCTTGCTCTCCAGGAATTCCCGTCATCCTCGGCGAAGCTCCCGTTGCGATGATAATGGTCTTCGATAAAATCGTTCGATCGCCGCAAATGAGTTTGCGCGGAGATGAAGAGAAGTCGACGCCTGTGACCATCGCCTGCTCAAAGCGCGCGCCAAACTTCGTCGCCTGTTCCCGGAGATTTTGCATCAGCTGAAAACCGTCGATGCCGTGCGGAAATCCAGGAAAGTTCTCCACCTCGCTAGTCGTTGTAAGTTGTCCGCCGGGCAGCGTTCCCTCTAGGACGAGAGGATTGAGGTTGGCGCGCGCGGAGTAGATTGCGGCGGTCAACCCGGCGCAGCCGGTACCAATGATGACAACGTTTTCGACGGAAGTGGACATGCGGTGGTTAGTTCAGCCGCAACATACCACAGTTGGGAAGGGGAAAGTGGTAACAGACTGGCTGGAGCAGGCTCTCAGCAGCGACGCTTCACAACTAAGAAACTGGTGCCCGGAGAGGGGGTCGAACCCACACGCCTTGCGGCGACGGATTTTGAGTCCGTTGCGTCTGCCAATTCCGCCATCCGGGCAACGCAGGGTCGAAAAGCTAGGCGCACGGCGCCGCTTGTAAACTTGAATTTCAGGGAATCAGACAACCCGCATCACCCGTCCAGACTTAGCTTGCTGCAGCTCTGGTTCGGGCCGACGGCTACTCTCGTGGCGAGGCTACTTCCGCTCCAACGTGATATGATGCGCCTCGAGCGTTCGCCCGAGTTCGCGGTCATAGACAGCTTGCGCGCGGCGTTGATCGGCCAACGCGCGGTATAGGCTGATTTCAGCGTTTGCGAGCTCCCCCTGCAACTGCAGGACGTTCAAGGTGCTGCTCGTTCCCGCGCGCAATTTCTTGAGTTCACCGTCCAACGCTTGGTTGGCCAGTTGGTAGGCCGCGCGGTTGGCTACGACGCGTTGACCAGTGGTCTCGATCTGACCGGCGGCACTCGCGATGCTCATGGCGATGTCCTGTTCAAGTCGCATCAGATTGGCCTCGGCTTGCAGCCGTTGGAGCCGCGCGGAGCGGGCGCGGCCGCGGCCTTCAGTAAACGTTAAGGGAATGCGGACCACCACGCCGGCGGAATAGGAGCGGTTTTCGTGATCTCGGACCATTTGGCGGCTCACCGCAAAATCCTGATCGAGCCCGCTATAGCCGTAGCTTCCGACGAAATCGACCTGCGGCAGGAGTTGGTTGCGAGCCCAGGACTCGCTCGCACGCTGTTTTACGATCCCAAGTCGTGTGGCTTGGTAATCTGGACGCTGGTCTAAGGCTTTTTTCAAATCCTCCGCGGGCGAAACGGTCACTTCGACGGGATTTGAGGTGTCGATCACAATCGTCTCGGGATCGATACTGAAACTGCTTTCGCCCATCAACTGGCGCAGGCGATTGATGCTGTCTCGCAAATTTTGCTCGGCGTAAAGGATCGCCTCGTCGCGTGTCGCGGTCCGGGCGCGCGCTTGCGTGACGTCGTTCTCCGACATGCTGCCAACCTTGAAACGCTTTTCGTTTTCCGAAAGGAGGCCGGCCGCGAGTTCGCGGGAACGCTGGGCGATGCGGAGAGATTGCTGCGCATAGGCGACGTCGCTGTAGGCGGTGATGACGTTCGTCACAGTATCAATTGCCGTTTGGCGAAATTGCCAGTCGGCAATGCCGCGGCTGGCTTTCGCGATGCGAACATTGAGGAGGTTCGCACCGAAGCCGAAACCCTTCAGCAGCGGCTGCGTGATGGAGACCCCGCCAAACGTGCGGAAACTATTGGCATAGCCGGTTTGCGGATACCGCCGATTCTGGGCCCAGCCACCGAGTGAGTATGTCATGCCCCATGGGGTCATACCGTCGATGCCGATGCTGTAATCGTCGGTCTTGACCAAATTTGCGACGATGACGTTGGAGGGCTCGAGCGCGGGATCTTCACTATAGCTCCGGCCGAACGAGAGCGCGGGATCAAATCGTCCGACGGCGGCCAGCCAGTCAGCACGGGAGATGGATCGCCCGTACGCCTCCACCTTGATTTGCGGATTTTTGTCGAGCGCGAGGCGGATGGCGTCGTCGAGCGTGAGCGTCTCGGCGCTCGCTGCGAGGGCGAAGACGAGGGTGAAGCCGAGGCAGAGCGCACGCCGAAATGACGAATGACGGAGGACGAGCGTTGAAACAAGATGCATGGAAGCAAGGCGGCGACGAAAAAAGCGTTGGTCGGAATCCGTCAGGTGAAAATTCACTTCAGCCTCATGCCGTCGGCGAGGCGGACGATCCGCGAACCGTACGCGGCATTTTCCTCGGAGTGGGTGACCTGAACAATCGTGACGCCGTCTTCATGATTGAGCTTTTTAAAAAGCTCCATGATTTCGCGACCTTGATCGGAGTGCAGGTTGCCGGTGGGCTCGTCCGCGAGGATCAATCCGGGTTTCGCCACCAACGCGCGGGCGATTCCGACGAGCTGTTGCTGGCCGCCGGAGAGCTGGTTTGGGTAGAGATCTTTTTTTCCAACGATATGGAAACGGTCGAGCGTGTCGCACACGATGCTGTCGCGATCCTTTTTCGGCGTGTCCCGGTACGAGAGCGGGATTTCCAGATTTTCGTATACGGTGAGGTCGTCGAGGAGATGGTAGCTTTGGAAAACGAAACCGATGTGTTTTTTCTGCAGATCGAACCGCTTTTTCTTGTCGAGTTTGTGCACCGGTTCTCCTGCGAGATGGTATTCGCCGTCCCACGCGCTGTCGTGGAGGCCGAGGATATGAAGAAGCGTGGATTTTCCGGAGCCCGACGGACCCATGATCGACAGGAAATCTCCCGGCTCGATCTCGAGATTGATGTTGCGGAGGGCGTAGAAGGGGCCGCCTTTGAGAGGATAGACGCGGTTAACGTTACGAAGAGTGATCATGGAAAAGAGCTGACAGGGGATGACATGAAATTGAAAGCGCGTGTCGCAGGTGGCTTCCGTGCTGCCGTGGGCTGATTTGCCGTCGTCTTGGTTTGCGTCTCGGCCGGAGTTGCAATCACGGGTGCAGCGGGATCAGCAACCGATCGCGATTCTGTCGGCGGCGTGGACTTGCATGACGGCTCAGCGTTACCCGCGCTGTCGCTCGACACGAGTCGCACCAAGGCTGGAGCGCCTAAGAGGAAAAGAAACAGAAGATAGATTTTCATCAGCAGTCAGGCGAGCGGGGAGCGGGCGACTTCACTTTAGCACCGGGTGTGCCATGGGTTCGGCAGAGCTGTAAACTGCTGGAAAACAAGAAATAGAAATTTGTTCGGCTATCGCGTCGAGAGAGACCTCGTCCGGATGTGGAATCCAGTCATCCCGAAAGTGGGATCGCGAAGACGGAGACGGAGAAGAACGCGAGATAGCCTCAGACCGGCGTGGGTGAAAACGGGGTAAAAGCAATTTTGCAGTACCAGCGGCTCACGCTCCGCGCCGATGCAGAGAGCTCCATCCAGCGATCACCTATGCTTTCTGCAGAAATATTACCGTTTGGGACAATCGATGAGAAAACTATTCCGGCTGGTCGGTATGTGTCTGGTTGGCTTCGCGCTGCTTGCGCGCGAAAGTTCGGCTAACACCAACGCGCGTCTCGTAAATCTTTCGTCCCGCGGAGTCGTTGGAACGGGCGCGGATCTGTTGATCGCGGGCTTCGTGCTCGGCGGCGATGCGCCGAAGGATGTGTTGATCCGGGCGATCGGCCCAACCTTGGGCTCGGCCGGCGTTTCGGACGCGCTCGATCAGCCGCGGCTGCAGGTTTTCGATAGCAAGGGGAACGTGCTGGCGACGAATGACCGATGGGAATCGTCGCTGAAAAGCGCGTTTACCCAAGTTGGTGCCTCGGCTCTTCCGGATGGCAGCAGAGATGCGGCGTTGCGGATGACGCTCCCTCCGGGAAGTTACAGCGCGCAGGTTTCCGGGATGAATAATCCGCGGGGCGTGGCGCTCGTGGAAGTTTACGAAATGGATGGAGTGTCCCGGCTGGTGAATTTGTCGACGCGCGCAAAAGTTGAATCCGGAGACGGACTCTTGATTTCTGGTTTGGTGATTTCCGGAACGTCGCCTCGTCGGGTGCTGATTCGGGCGGGCGGTCCTGCGTTGGAGAAATTTGGTCTTTCCGGATTTTTGGTGGACCCGGTCGTTTCGCTGTTTGACCGCAAAGGCGCCGTCCTCGCAACGAACGACAATTGGAGCGAGGGCGATTACACGGCGGAGATTACGGCGGCCGCGAAGGCCGCAGGCGCGTTTCCGTTCGCCACCGGCAGCAAGGATGCCGTCCTGCTCATCGACCTGCAGCCAGGCATTTACTCGATGCATGTCACGGGAACCGCTGACTCTACCGGCATTGCGTTGTTGGAGGTATACGATGTTTCTCCGACCACGGGTTCGTGGGTGGAAACCATCAACTCTGCGTCGAGCAAAAGTGGCGATATAACCACGACGACACCGACACAGACTCCGACCCCCACCACGACACCGACAACGCCAACTCCAGCGACCAGTCCCAATCCGGGAACCTATTCGGCCGAGTCGCTGAGTTGGACACAAGCGGCGCTCGATGCGCGACTCGGGCCCACTTTCTTTCAGCTGAACCCGGGCGCAGCTGACGATCGCCCCACGTTGTTTTCGAGACCCTCAAAGATGGCGCCCGGATTTTACGCGCGGATCAATCCGTGGGAAGTGGGCGAGGCGCCCGGCGCGGATACCGACTATTGGAGCGACACCGGGCAAGTGGGTTATCTTCCCGATGATCCGGCGACCGATCCGGGACTCGATCGGATACAGACCTACGCTTATTACAACCGCGTGTTTGCGATCAGCCCGCGACCAGACACTCCTAGCGGCAAACTTCACTCGGACCCACAGACGCGCGAACCGTATTACGAGACGCTGAATGGCAGCCCTCCGATGCAACCGGTGGCGATGGTCCGCGGCTATGGGATGCAGCAGAACGAGCAGGTGATGGTTTACCGTGACGGACTTTTCGCCGTAGCGGGCATGCAAACGAGCCGGTCAAGCACAGAACGGCCGTATCCAGGTTTCAAGTTCCCGAAGAACAAAGTTCCGCGCGCCATCGCGGTCACGGCCAGCAACGAATTCGCCCTGGTTACGATTTGGGACACCGACCGTCATCAAGGCCAGCTCGCTGTGGTGGCGCTCGAAGGTAAATTCCTGCCGTTCCACACGTGGCCTTACATGGGTTTGCCCAATCAAGGCAGCTTCTCGGCGTTCAAACTGATGGGCTACATTGATCTTCCGATGGCGTCCCCGAACGCCGTCGCGGCTTCGAGCAACGGACTCTGGCAGGGGCCGTCATCGACGGACAACCGCGTGTTGAGCCAAATCGATTTGAGCAATGACGATGTGCGGAAGCTGGTCTATGACGGCGACTGGCAGTCGGTCGTTGCGAAGAGCGGCTATGCGATTGTGAGCTCCACCGACGATAACAAGGTCGTGGTCGTCGACCTGACGCCGCTCTTTGCCTACATGCGGACCAGCTATCTTCAGTCTGCAACCAGCTATCAGCAGACGATCGCATCACGCGGAGCCGCACCGCAGGAATTTCCGCAGACGTTTGAAATCAATCCGGCAAACATGCCCAAAGTTATTTGGGAATCCACGGTCGCGGCGCCCACCGCCGTGCTGGCGGGCATCAAACTGGATCGCTGGTCGAAGGACCGGTTCAAGGCCTACGTCGCATCGCGCGATGGCACCGTTCGCATTCTGGATACATCATCGCTCATGGCGCGAAATTCCTGGGAGTTGCGCGGCGAGTTGAAAGAGATTGGCTCGTTCAAGGTAGGTCGCAATCCCGTGAGCATGGCGTTTGCGCGGCATGGTACCTCGAACCTGCCACTGCTACCGCCGCTCAGCACCGGCGCGGCGAGGTCGACGGATCCAACGAACAATCAGTTTTATGTCGCCTGCCGCGGCGAACGGTCGATCGATGCGGTCGTCACCTGGCAAGGCGAGGGACAGGTTTATGAACGCATTCGCGATTCGCGCATGGGCGATCCCGTGGCGGTCAGTGTCGCGGTTCGCGGCAATGTCGTGACGGTGGCTGATTTCGCCGGGAAGAAGCTCATCAGCTTTCGAATGGGCACGTTGTACGATTCGAGAAACGACAAGGTTTATCCGCCCGGCGACCCGAACTACGACTACGAATTCGGTGGTGAAATGCCGCTGCTGGGATCGCCGTTTCTCGTCAACTCGGCGAACTTGAACTGAGGTTGATAGCGCAGTGCGGATGCACCAAGTGATCGGCGTACGTGAAACCCCGAACAACCGTTCGTAAAAGTCGCGCGGAACTCCAGACGCGCCCGAACGACGGAATGGCATGCGTTGGATCGTCTGCGCGTGGGCGCTGTTCTCGTTTCAGATCAACTTGGTAGCCGCCGATCTTAGGCTGACCAACCTTTCAACCCGAACCTTGTCTGGAGGAGAATCCGATGTTGTGATCTCCGGGTTCGTGGTCGGGGGTGGTTCGCCGAAAGACATTCTGATTCGTGCCGTCGGACCTTCCCTCGCCAAACTCGGCATTACCAGTGCACTCTCTCATCCTCGGCTTGAATTATTCAACGCCGCGGGACAGTCGCTCGCGACCAACGATCAGTGGGCGCCGGAGCTTTCGAATGCATTTAGCCAAATCGGTGCCTTCCCGCTGCAGGAAAATAGTCTCGACGCGGCGCTTCGTGTGACGCTTCCGCCGGGAGCGTACAGTGCCCAAGTGAGCGGCACGGGAAGCGCACTCGGCATGGTGCTGGTTGAAGTCTATGAAATGGACCAGACCTCGCGCCTGCTGAACTTGTCGACGCGCACGCGTGTTGAAACGGGCGACGGGCTTTTGCTTTCAGGTCTCGTTCTAGCTGGAAGCGGTACGCGCCGTCTCCTGATCCGCGCTGGAGGTCCTGCGCTCAATGCGTTTGGTGTGAGCGATACTTTGAAAGATCCGATGCTGACCGTTTCCGACAGCAAGGGGACGGTGATCGCGAGCAACGACAACTGGGACGAAGATGGACAGGCGCCAGAGATTGACTCGGCGGGCGACCAAGTCGGAGCCGCTCCCTTTGCAAGCGGCAGTCGGGATTCGGCACTCATGGTGGAGTTGGAGCCTGGCGCTTATTCGATCCATGTGACGGGCGTGGGAGCGACCACGGGCGTTGCATTGCTCGAGGTCTTCGATGTCACCGACGCGGTGATAAACGTCAGCTATGCGCCGGAAGCGCTCAGCTGGGCCGGAAGCGCGTTGAGCGCGCGCCTGGGACCGCGCTACGCTGATCTGAATCCCGGAGCCATTGACGATCGGCCAACGCTTTTTCGCCCCGAATCAAAA
>DAITQE010000065.1:0-10438 GCA_036833235.1 Opitutus sp. | reverse complement strand
ACACCAGCTAGACCAAGAGCGGGTCTGCCGAGCTCAAAGGATTTGGCCGAAGTCGTAGGTCAACGTCCAGTCGCGCGATTCGCCGGGCGCGAGGCGGAGGGCGAGAAAGGGCTCGAGCGACAGCGTATTGCCGTTCGCCCACACCACACATTTGAACGGTACAAAGTCGGTGGCAAAACCTACGTTGCGGAGCTTGGGATGCGAAACGGTGGCGGCGAACGGTCTGCCCGAAGGTAATTCGAGATGTTCGAGATGGCCGTCGTGCACGCCAACGAAGGCACGCCGAAACGTGAGTTCACGGCCGGAAAGAGCATATCCGGGATTATACGGAATCTGTGTGCCGGCCGGCACCGTTACTTGCACCAGGCCGTTGGTCTGCAGCGCAAAAAATGGATGAGCAAACCACTCCAGCACCAGTGGTGTGGACCCGCGATTGGTGAGCCGGGAGCGGGAGCGAACCTGGCGTCCTTGCAATTCGACTACGCGCTCCAGCAGATACGACCAACCCGCGACCTCTTGGGCGGTGCGAAAGACCGCGCGGTCCGACTGAACGTCAACGTGCCAGGCGCAGGGTTCGGTGACGGCGACTTCGCCCGACGTATCGCGCGCGAGAGTACCGCAGCCTGGGGAGAGACCGATCGAGCCGTTCCACAACAAAGGCTCGCCTGTTGTGGTGCTGTGTCGGAACGACTCGGGCAAACCCTGGCCATTGTGGGGCAGCGGATTGGGCTTCGGCCACTCCGGTCCGGTCAGTAGCGGACCGACGCTGCGATCGTGTACTTGCCAGATGTAAGCGCCCGAGCAGAACCGCGGACCGAGACGGGTCTGGTCGGAAACCGGATCCAGCAATTCAACGTCGAGTTCACTGTTGACGAGATGTGGCACGACGAATCAGCGCCGGCGTCTGATGCGGATCTTCGTAATATGTTCTCGGCGGAATTGAGAGAATGAGGAGCGAGAACGATATGGCATCACGACTAACATGGCGGGGTCAGCCAATGGTCGGCCGATCACCTTTGGAGCGCCGTGGCGCACAGCCGCCATGAAGCGCAGTGTAAAACGGATCACCGGGCCGGATGGAATGGCGCAGGACGGTCGTATCCGTGAATGCCGACTTATAGATCGCTGTAAGCAGTTCGAGTGTTTTGTGCGCTTCATCGCCAGACGTGAGCGGGCGCCGGCCCGCGTCGCGATCGGCAACGACGGCGCAGAGTTGTGCGCCGTGAGAGGAGCCGACATCCGGCGGAAAACTTTGCCACGCTTGGAGCAACGCGTCGTCCTGCGTTGGCGGCACGGGCGTTAGTTTCCAATTGTCGCGGGCATAAGCATAGAGATGCGTAAGCTCAACCGTCGCGCGTTGGTAATCCAGCCGGAGATAGGTTTCCTGCCGCGGACTCAGCGCACTGTTTACGATCGAGCCGAGCGCGCCGTTGGCGAAGGTAACGATCGCCATCGAAACGTCCTCGACCTCGATCGCACGGTCGAGGGTAGCCGCCACCGCACGAACGGAACGCCAGTCGCCGAACAGATGAAGGAAATGATCCATTGCGTGGATACCGAGCCCCATCGTCGGTCCGCCGAACTCGGTCTCCCAACGACCGCGCCACGGCACATCATAATACGTGTGGTCGCGGTACCAAAGGGTGTTGCAGACTCCCACGAGCGGCCGACCGAGCAGCCCGTTATCGGCGAGCCGGCGAAGATGCGCGGTCGAGGACGCGAAACGCATTTGCAGGATACAAGCGGTGTAACAACCCGTGCGCGTTTCCGTCTCGGTGATTTGTGCGAGCTCCGCGAGAGAGCCGCAGAGGGGTTTTTCGCAGAGCACCCACGCCCCGGCTTCCATTGCCGCTATGCTCATCGCGGCGTGTTGCGCCGGTGGCGTCGCGACGAGCACGAAGTCCGGCCGCTCCTCGCGCAACATCGTCGCGTAGTCCGTGAAGGTACGTGGAATTTCATGGCGACGGGCAAACTCACGGACGCGGTTGGCATCGATATCGACGGCCACGTCGAGCGTGACGCGACCATGGGTCGCCTCAACGGCGCGGACGTGAGCCTCGCTGATCGAGCCGGTGCCGACCAAGGCAGCACGGTAAGTTTTCATGCAGTGAGGGAAAAGAGATGTTGCGTGTCGGGCGACCAGGAGGTCGCCCGCAGCTAAGACATCCGTCTGGGGGAGGGAAATAGAGGTGAGTGAACCGCCCCAAAATGAGAAAAGATTCCAGAAGGGGGCGGGGGCGCTGGCGGACGCCGAAAGATGAAGGGAATCAAGACGAAGGCGCGACAGGAATCACACTGAAAATCCATGAAAATGAAGATCTCGATTTAGACAGACCCATGTCGGTGGAAGTCCGGTGACTGGTCTGCGGAAAAACCCGCCGCGGCGCGCTAGGTCTGTCGAACGAGTTCGAGAATTTTCCGGCCGGTTAACCGAAGCTCTGGCGGCAGGCTGTGCGGGGTGCGATTCCCGTAAACCTTCGCCGCCGCGGCGAAATTGGCCTGAGTTGACTTCACAAATTCATCCACGGGTCTCGTTTCGCCGAAGAGTGCCATGATCTCCGGCAGCCAGCGATGGCCGTAGCGCACGTGGTTTTGTTCGTCATTGCGATCGAACGCGAGAAGCGTGTCCGCTTCGAAATCGTTCAATTCGCGCACGCGATCCATCACGGTTGCTTTCGTTGGAAAACTGCCGGCCTCGAATTCCATCGTCATCATTGCGTAGCGCTCGTGCGGCGGCATCTGCACGAGAATATTATAGAGATCGAGCGAGTGCTCGAGGGTCATCAAATCCACGCCCAGCCGCGGCAGTTGACGATAGCCGAACTGACTGTGGCGGGATTCGTCCCAGAGATGTCGGGCCAAATCATGGTGCAAGTCGAACGGTGCGTCAGGCGTGTCGTAGAAAACCGTGGCGAGGTAATCGACGGCGTCCATTTCCATCATCAACCAAACGTACACCATGAGGCGAATCACGCGGGCGTCGGTTGCCGGATCGACCAGCCAGGAACGCACGATTGGCGTTTCATTGGGATCCTCGCTAAAGACGCTCGAGCACGTTGGATATTTTCCGCGATTGCAGGTGGGCGGATGTGCGTAACGGCGATGCGCGGATTCCCAAATATAGTCCGCGGACGATGGAATTCTTGGACGCTCACCCAGAAAACCGCCCAGCGCGGCCAGCGCAATTTCGAGGTGACTGCACCATTCGGTTGCCTCGGGTGAATCAACGAGGTGCGGCCGGATTTCGCGGGCATGTCGTTCCTCGTCGCCGACGAATTCTTCCACCAGACGAAGTGACGGCCAGTCGGCGAGCTGATGCGTCGCCCGAAGATAATGGCGATACGCGGAAAGCAGCGCGGGTTTTAGCACGCGGTAAAATCCAGCAAGTGCCACGTCGGCGTTCGCCGGCATGACGGCCTCGTTGAAGAGTTGGCGGAGACTTTCGCGGACCGTCTCGCTGCTGCCGAAGCCACTGAGTTCGCGGCCACGTTCACGCAGAAAACGCGCGTGACTGGCCGATTCCCAGACATGCTGGCAGAGGAGATATTTTAAATCGGGTTCGCCGACGCGATAGATGAGCGTAGGCGCGGTGCGGACAAATTCGCGCTCCACTTCGAAGAGTGCGCGTTGAAGCTGCGCCATTTCCTGAACAGCGGCCAGTCGGCCGGTGGCGGAAACTGCCGAGGGTTTCCGGATCAATGATGATGAAACCATGACGCGAGCGCTCAGCAGATTCGGCCGCGTTTACCCGCAGAGCTGTGGCCCGGAGGATTGACGCCAACCCAACGTTCGTCGATCGGCTCGCTGGCGCGTTGATAGCGGGCATCACTGGAAATGCGGAGACGATTTTCGGTGCGATTGTCGAGCGATGCGTGCACGAGGAACATCCCGAACGTGATGAAGTCGCCGGCTTGAAATTCAGTGGTGAGCCAGCGCCCGCCGAATTTATTGCGCACGATCGGCGGGTTGTGCGAGAGCGTGCCGGTGAACGCCCATTTGCCCGCCTTGGCTGCTTCGGCCTGCTTCGGATTATTTTCGCAAAAACTATCGACGTCGCGGAAGGCGTAATGCTCGAGGAGATCCATGCGTTTGTGCGAGCCTTCGAGCACCATAAGACCGCCGAGCGTGAATGAAATATCACCGTACGGTACCCAGCAGGTCATGTGCGAATGCGTGCCGCGCCCCATGTACGGCAGGTCGCAATGCGGATTGGTGCCCTTGCCCGGTCCGATCGCGCGGAGCCACGTGAAGTCGTAGTGGCGGATCGGCTCGTTGAAAAATTTGGTGTAGAATTCCGGCAGGCGTCCCGAGTATAGCAGGTCCTGGATAGCGGGATTGTTGTTGGTGATTTCCGGTTTGAACACGTAACCGGTGTCGGGTTTGACCACGCCCTCAATCGCCGGATACGCGGGGTCGAGCACGCCCGCCTCAGCGAGGCGATCCGTCAGACTGGCGCGCGCGGCGAGGACCTCATCGCGATCGAGGTAGCCTGGCATGTAGAGGTAACCATCTTGATCGAAGCGGCGACGCAGTTCTTCAAAATCATCGGCGGCGTCGCTGGAATTGCGGAGCAGGCCGACTTTATCGTCGGTCATCTCGAGCTCGTGACCGTAGGAGTAGAGCTGGGGAAGTGTGGTGGTGGGGCTCATGCGCTAACGTACACGCGAATGAGCGAGCATTAAATGGTTGAAGTGGGAGAAGGCATGTAAATTTTGGGCGGATGCCCCCGGTGCCCAAGTATCGCTCTGAACCCTGGCTGCAGAGCCCGTTGAGGACGCCGGTTGGGGAGATCGAACTGGCGGGCCTGCTGCGAAATGTCCCCGGGATTGATCCGACAGGCATGCGGATTTTGAGACGGTTCACGTTGGTGTTGATGGTCGAAGGTCGTGGCTATTATCGCGATGCCCGCGGGACCAAACTCGAACTCGGCCCCGGCGATGTCGTGTTGGTGTTTCCAGAAATCGCGCACGCTTACGGGCCACTGCCCGGCAGTGAGTGGACCCAAATCTATTTCGTGTTCGACGGGCCGCAGTTTCAATTGTGGCGCGCGCAGGGACTGCTGGCGCCGGAGCATCCGGTGTTGCGGATCGGGGCGGTGGATTACTGGCGGCGTCGCTTGTACGAAGTGGTGAAAGGCGAACCACTGGCGACGGCCGGTGCACCGCTGCGAGCGCTTGGCCGACTGCTCCACGTCGTGACGGACATGATCGCGGCGGATGCGGAGAGCACGCGGCAGGCGGGACGCGACAGTTGGTTGGAGAAAAGTCTGCGCCTATTGGGCGATCGCGGACCGAGCGGCTGGTTGACGCCGCAGGAAGTGGCGACGCAGGTCGGGCTAAATTACGAAAATTTCCGCAAGCGTTTCGTGCAGCTGACGCGCGAGTCGCCTGGCCGATATTTAAAGCGACGTCGCATCGAGTGGGCGTGTGCGTCGATTTACCATGGCGAACACTCGTTCAAGCACATCGCTGACACGCTGGGTTTTTGTGACGTGTTCCATTTCTCCAAAGCGTTCAAGCAGGAGATCGGCGTGACCCCGTCGGAATACCGCCGCCGCGTTCGGGGGCATTGAGTGCGGTGAAAAAGCGTTAGCACGAATAACTCGTGCTCGCCGACCAGCCCGCGGGCCACGTGGTGCCGGGGATCGGACGCCAATAAATGTCGCGATCGATGCGTGGTTTGTGGTGACGATATTTTTCGGTGAGGCGGAGTTTCGTCTTAAGGTGCTCAACCAGATTTTCGCCGTAGAAGAATGTCGTTTCGGCGACACCCGAGAGGACGAGCACTTCCGACGACGTGGTTTCAAGGAGCTCGATCAGCCCGCGGATATTGGCGAGTTCGAGATCGATCGCGGCCTGCAGTTTCTCCTCGCAGGCGGCTTTGGTGGCGGGCTCGGTTGACGCGAGGTAACCATAGACGCATTCGCACCACGCGCAGACGTTGCGGAGGCTCATGACCCAGTGCAGGTACGCGCGAACCCGATCGCGCAGGTCCAAAAACACCTTCGCCGGCTCACCGCTGAGTTCCTTGAGCTCCGCATCGAGACGGGCGATCAACGGGCGAAGCCGCGCGAGCACTTCGTGATCCATGTCAGCTGCCATCTTGCCGCCGGATTCGCGGGTGATCAGATCGAAAAGGACATCCTTGCCGAAATCGGTCAGGCCCGGATTGTTGTGCTGAAAGCAGCCATGACGTTCGTAGTAATCGCGCTCGGCGACCGGCACGGCCTCGATGTCGGGAACGAACGGGCGGTCCCACGTGCGCTGCCAGCAGAAACCGAACGCGCAGTAGAGGCCAACGAGCGGCTGCCAGACGAGTGCCTCTTCGAAATCACGCCAGGCGGTGGAGAGCATATTTGCGTGATCCGCTCCGACGAGCGACGTCGCGAAATCGATGAGGACGTTCTCGATCGGTTTCGTCGGAAAAAATTGGGCGGCGCGAAGGACCGCGGGATTCGGCCAATAGGGTGCTTGGGCGGTATTCGTGAGACCGCCGAGACAGCTGATGCGCGTCAGGCCGGTGTCGCGCATTGCGATCATTTTCGCATGCAGTAAACGTGGGAACGGCAGTCCGAGCAGCGGCTCGTGGTTCATCACGCCTGACGCTGAGTAATGGAGCACGGGTTCGACGCCGGCGGCACGTGAGGCTGCGAGCGTTTCCTGCTCGGCCTTATCCATCGTCGTGTGGAACAGGCTGCCGGCGACGGCATGATTTTCTGGATACTTCGGATGCGAGTAAGGAACGTTGTAGCCCCGCACGAGGAGCGAAGGTGCTTCCCAGGTCACGTGGTCGCCCATGCCCGCCTTGATGTGCTCGTGCTCCACCTTGAACGGCTCGATGCGAAGGATGACGTCGAAGTCCGGATTCAGTTCAGCCGCGGCCGTGCGGAGATTGCGCAGATAACGCACAATGCTTTCGCCGGCTGCTTGCGCGACCTTGTCGTGGTTGCGCCACTCGCGAATCATGTACGGCCCGCCGTTGCGGCCAACGTAGAGTGATGCGGTGTGCTCGAAGCCGGCGCCACTGTCGTTGGTCCAGACCGACATGTAGCTCAGGTCGGGCACAGAGCGCATGATTTTCTGCAGCGCTTCGCGATAGTGTCGCTGCACGATGGGGTGATCCTGGGCCATCGTGTAACGCGGCAGACGGGAGCGGAACGGATGGTCCACGCGCGCGCCGCGCAACGTCGGATATTTCGCGAAGAAACGTTCGGGCAGCGTGCGCGGCTCGAACATGCACACGCCCGGCTTCAGGCCGTAACGGCGACCGAGATCGGCGAGTTTACGCAGATGGGTGAGATTGGCGTCGAGGTAGAGCGCAGGCCAGATGCCCTGCGTGAGCGGCGTATCGACGAAGTGATTAAATCCCGGCGCATAGCTATAGAACTGCGGATAATATTCCCACGCCACCGTATCTTCGTAGGGCATGTGGGCCTGCAGACCGTTCACTTCGCAATGGGTAAAACCCGCCTCGGCCAGCGCGGCGACGTAGCGTTCCGGGTCGAACTTGCGAGCGCTGCGCCAATATTGCGTGTAACAGGCGTCCCAATGCGGACGATGCCAGCCGAAGGTCGCCGGTAGCAAAACGCCGGCGGCGAGTTTTTCGCGCGCCACATCGTTGGCGCCGGTCGCGAGCAGCCGGACAGCGGCATAAAGAAAGGAACCGTGCGTCGCACAAACTTCGCCGGAGCCATCGTCCGCGATCCGCAGCCACATCCACGCTGTGCTCTTCTTGGCACTGGGCGGCAGATTTCTGGGGAGTCCGCGCGAAGCCAGCGCGACGCTGACGCCGCCCGGAGCTGGAGAAAGCATGGCACCGGTGAGGCGAGCCAGTTCCCGTGCGGCGGTAATTTCGGCCGGCTCCGCCGAGGTGGGATGAGAAACGTGTTTCAGGGATAAAGGAGCAACGATGGAGGCCATGGGTGTGCCCGCAGGTTTAAACCCGGTCCGGCCATGGCAACCGCAATCAAACGGCTTCGCCAAGTAACACCAAATAATTCCCAAAGCATGCATCACCCCTGACTCGGCTTCCTTCGCCAATCGTGACGGTCTGGTAGGTGATACATGTGCGATGCGGTTGGTAAAGACGACGCCAGACTCGTCGCCGTGCTGCAATTTTCAGCCAATTCTCCTATGGCAGTGGATCTTCTCACGCTTTCTGATCATGAGCCGCCGATGGGCGATCTGTTCACGCATCGGCGACTCGATACTGGACGTGCGGTCTGGACCACGCCGCTACCGGGAGAGCGCGATGTGCCCAAAAAACGCATCATCCATCAACGCATCGTGCGGCTCCACGGACCGGCGCGTCTCCTTCGACTTGGTGTTCGCCGCGGTCCGGGTTACCATAAATGCGGCAGCCGGCAGGACCTCGACTGGGTGACGGGGCTTCGAGTTTTGGCATGGCAAGGCGGTCGTTGGCGCGTGCTGCTCCAGCGAGATAACCTTCAACCGGATATCGTCGGCGTGGTTGCCTGGTTTCGTCTTCCGCGGACGGTCACCTCGGGCGTGATTATCGAGCTGCGGCAATCCGGTATTGATGGCGGTTGGACACCGTGGAATCTTGCGATGTCCGCGTTCATCCTCGAAGGCGAACTCGTTGACCCGATCGCGCCTCGGCAGGAGCAACTGCTAGAAATCTCTGCGGTCGATTTGTCCCGGTTGCCTGCCGGAGTCCGCGCCACCTGCCGTGATGGCGAAGTGCGTTACAAAACAAAAGATTTCGAAGTCGGATTCTCGCTTGGGAGGCCCGGTTTCTCGTATCTCGGATTACATCTTGAGGACGCGGCCAATGTCGGGAAAAACGTGCTCGCCACGCGTCCGCCGCTTTTCAACCAAGGGCCGCAACTTTCGCTGGTGGGAGCAGCTCCGGTGATTGCTCCGTCGGTCCGCTGCGCGATTGAAGGCACGACGCACGTGAACGCGGGGACGGTGCGCTATGACTTCACCGCGGGAGGGCAGCATTATGTGCTCACATGGCTGGTGACCGTGCGAGGACTCACCTTGCGCGCCCAGCGCACCGCCCGGCGCGCGGCATACGCGTGGCACAGTGCCGCGTGGATGATCGGACTGCGCAACAGTGCGGCGCCATCGCATGTGCTCGGCCGGCCGCTGCAGAGCGGAGAATCGGGCGCCGTGGCTTTACCCGCGCTGTTGACGCTTCCCGCATTTGGCAGCTGGGAGATTTGCTCCACGACGCCGAATGGCTGGGCGCGAAGTGATTGTTACCGTGAGCATGATCTGAATACGCTGGAGCTGAAAGTGGGCGAGGAGCGCACGGCCGAGGGAGTTTATCGGCTGCCGGCCGGGACGCACCGGGCCGTGTTCACGCTCACTCCGAAGCGTCCCAAGCCGCTGTTGCGCGATGACGCGCCGGCGGTCGCGAAGCGTGCGGTGGCTCGGACGCAGTGGACCGCGCTGACGTTTCGTGCGGATACGGCGACGCTCAGCAACAACGGCGCATCGATGCATTGCCCAATCTGCATGGACACCTGGGCCGCGGTAACGCGTCCGCAAGGCGATGTGCTGCCCGGATTGCCCGCCACAGAATTCCTCCGGCTTTCGCTCGAACGCTGGTTGACGGGCGGGCCGGGCTACGCGGCGGGCCGGCTCTTGCAAGACGGCGCGTCTCACGATGCGGATGACGAATATCTGCAGACGGGTGCATCCGCCCTGCGTGGACTTGGTGAATACCTTCGGCATTGCGCCACGCCGGCATGGTTTCGTGAATTCCGACCCTACGTTTTGCTCAAGTTGCATGCCGCGCGTGATCGCGATCTGGATGGTGACGGACTGATCGAAAGTCTGCACCGGACGGGCGTCAGTGGCACGAAACAATGGAGCACGTGTTGGTACGATGTGATTTCGTTCGGATGGAAAGACGCGTTTGCCAACGCGATTTTGTATGGAGCGCTCCTCGAACTCGCGGCGGGTTTGCGTCGCTTCAAAGAGGTTGAACAGGCCGAGAAGCTGTCGAAGTGGGCAGGCTGGCTTCGCGCGAATTACCGCGACGCATTCTGGAACGAGGCGACGGGCTGGCTCGCCGGCTGGCGATGCCGCGAGGACAAGCTGCACGATTATGCGTTTCTTGCGGTCAACGGCGCGGCGATTGCGGAAGGGCTATTATCGCCAGACGAAGGCCGCGACATTTTAGGGCGTCTGCTGGCTGAAGCGAAAAAGGTTGGCTTGCCCGATCCGGCGCTCGGTCTTCCGGGCAGTCTCTGGCACATTCCGGACTGCGATCTTTCCGACGTGATGCAGGGGTATCCGCTCGGGTATTATCAGAACGGCGGTCGGACCCACTCGCAAACCCGGCATTTCGTGAAAGCGCTTTATCACTGCGGCTTTCGGCGGGAAGCTGACGCGATGCTGAAACGGCTGTGCGTGGGCTTTGCCGAGGCGGCGGTGTTCGGCGGCAATCAGAGTGGGGTGGACTGGCG
>DAITQE010000064.1:2437-10445 GCA_036833235.1 Opitutus sp. | reverse complement strand
CCGTGCCACTTGCAAACCGTTCCGCATCCCACCGTCAACTTGCAGATGCGCCCCCCAGCCATATGAGCGTATATTCGCTCGACAAGTGCCAGCGAGTTGGCGGCCTACCTGACACCATTCGACGGGGCGCGTTTTTCTCCGGGCGATGGAATAATCGGGCTTTCTGGCTACTCTCATGGGTCACAATGAACCTCAGAATTCCATTCACCCTTTCGATCCTGACCTTGGTGGTTACTGCCCACGCCGATATGAAATCAAACAAAGCCTCTTCTTCCGCCACTGCTGATTCCGCCGCTTGCGCCGTTGATGGCGAAAAATCCGCGTGCGGTCTTCCGTCGCATGTTGTCATCGACATGACGAAAACGAAGATGCAACGCAGCGATGCCGAATGGAAGGCGCAGCTGACGCCGATGCAGTATCGTGTCGCGCGCCAGCAGGGGACCGAACCACCGTTTAAAAACGAGTATTGGAACAACCACGAGGACGGCGTCTATTTTTCTGTCTGCAGCGATACTCCGCTTTTCGACAGTCGCGATAAATTCGAGAGCGGCACGGGTTGGCCAAGCTTCACGAAGCCGATTGAGCCGGCGTTTGTCGGAGAGACGGTTGATAGCAGCTATGGCATGAGGCGCGTGGAAGTTCACTCCAACGTTGACGGTGCGCATCTCGGTCACGTGTTCGACGACGGCCCACGCGATCGCGGGGGACTGCGCTACTGCATCAACAGCGCGTCACTCCGGTTCATGCCGCGCAAGCAGTATGAAGCATGGGTGGCGAAGAATCAGGATTCGCTCGTGAGGAAGTAGCGCTGTTTCCAACCCAGGAGTTCTTTCAATCGATCGTTGGCGATGAGGGACTGGCGACCCGTGAGCGGACGATTGAATTGGGTCACGCTCGGCAGGAATTGAGCAATCAGTTCCGATGTCGGGCGATTGGATGAGGTGTCGTCCGCTGCGAGAATCACCGCTTCACAACCGAGGTCGTTTTTCTCGATGGCTTGGCGGCACGCGATGGCCACGTCGCGCGCGTCGATGTAGGACCACAGGATGCGCAGCCGATCTTCGGGGTGATCGAAACGGGCGCGAACGAGGGCGTGATCTTCCGGAGAGAGGATGTTTCCGAGCCGCAATGAAACGATTTGCATGCCGGTGCGGCGGTGGAACGCGGCGGCGGTCACTTCGTTCACCACTTTGGACAGGCCGTAGCTGTCCTCGGGTAATTGCGGATGTGCCTCATCGACCGGAAGGTATTTTGGCGCGAAAAATTCCGATGAGAAACAGAAACCGTAAGACGATTCGCTGGAGGCGATGACGACCTTCGCGATGTTGAGAACAGCGCAGGCTTCCAAAACGTTATAGGTGCTCAACACGTTTACGCGGAAGACCTCGTCATTCGGCGTTTCGTGAGGGCGGGGAATTGCGGCCATGTGAATCACGCCGTCGTAGGGACGTCGATTGCTCGTGCCGAACGGAGAGAACGCGGTCACCGCCTGACCGAGCTGCGTGAGATCGGCGACGATGGTGCGGCACTGCACGACTGCCGGAAGCCGGGAGTCGATGTTGACGACTTCGTAGCCCTCTTCGAGCAGGTGCTTTACTACCCAATGTCCGGCTTTTCCGCTGCCGCCGGTGACGAGGATGCGTTTGGTTGGCATGGTCATAGATGTTTTGGAACGTTGACGACGACTGACGAGGGTACGTCGCGCGCTGTGGGGAAAAGTTTCCCGGACAAACGCTGCGAGGGTTTGTTTTCGATGCGTTCGTAGGTTCTGTCCTCTTTAACCATGCCCAACGCTCTTGCTCACGAGAAATCGCCGTACCTGTTGCAGCATGCTGACAATCCGGTCGCCTGGCTCCCGTGGGGCGACGTGGCATTTGCGAAAGCTCGCGCGGAACAAAAGCCAATTTTTTTGAGCATTGGGTATGCGACGTGTCATTGGTGTCACGTGATGGCGCATGAGTCGTTTGAGAATCGCGACGTCGCGGCTGTGCTGAATGAGTCGTTCGTGGCGATCAAGGTCGACCGCGAAGAGCGGCCGGATGTGGACAAGGTTTACATGACCTACGTGCAGGCGATGACTGGACACGGAGGCTGGCCGCTCAGTGCGTGGCTCACGCCCGAATTGAAACCTTTTTTTGGCGGCACGTATTTTCCGCCGGAAGACAGTCATGGACGGCCGGGCTTCACGTCACTGCTGAAAGCGATTGCGAATGGCTGGGCAACGGAGCGCGAGAAGCTGGTTGGGGAAGGAGAGCGGGTGATTGGGACGTTGCGCGAGCATTTCGAAGCGCGGAAGGATGACGGCGCGGCCATTCCACAAGAATTCGGAGACAACGCTGCGGCCGCGTTTGGAAAGTGCTTCGAGCATTTTTATGAATCCTTCGACCCGGAGCATGCCGGGTTCGGCGGTGCGCCGAAATTTCCGAGGGCGAGTAATCTGAATTTCTTGTTTCGTGCGGCGGTATTGCAGGGCGTCACGTCCGACACGGGCGCGGAAGCCATCAAGATGGCGACGGCGACCTGCCGGGCGATGGCGCAGGGCGGCATTCACGATCACGTCGGAGGAGGGTTTCATCGATACTCCGTCGATGGCTCATGGTTCGTGCCGCATTTCGAGAAGATGCTCTACGATCAGGCCCAAATCGCGGTGAACATGCTCGAGGCAAACCAGGCTACAGGTGACGAACGTTACGCATGGATGGCGCGTGATGTTTTTGCGTATGTGCTGCGGGACCTCGCGCATCCGGCGGGCGGATTCTATTCTGCGGAAGATGCGGACTCGGCGACCGGTGGTGCCGAAGCTCAGTCGGCGGACCCGGAACATCGGCTGGAAGCCGATGCCACGCAAAAGCCCAAATACGCGGAAGGGGCGTTCTATGTGTGGACCCACGCCGAGATCGCAGCGGCGTTGGGTGAGGATGCGCCGATGTTTTGTGCTCATTTCGGAGTGAGCGAAAACGGCAACGTTCCGGCACAGCTCGATCCACACGAAGAGTTCGGCGGGAAAAATATTCTCGCGCAGCGCCAGACGCTCGCGGCGACGGCCCACGCGTACGGTCTGAGCGTGGAAGAGGCGAGCGAGCGAATCCTAGGCGCGCTCGAGAAATTGCGTGCGGTTCGAAATCGCCGACCGCGGCCCCTGCTCGATGACAAGATCATCACAGCTTGGAATGGACTGATGATTTCCGCGTTGGCGAAAGGCCACCAAGTGCTTGAACGAGCATTGCCCGTTCCTGGTGAATCGGCCGAAAGATCTGCTCCCCGGAGCGGCGGTGTCACCGCCGCCGTTTACGAACAATCGGCGGCGGGGACGCAGCCGTTGCATGATCAATTATCTCGTGGCTCCGTCTCTGGTGAAAACGAAAGCGACGAACGAGAACAATACCTCGATGCCGCGTTGCGCGCGGCGCAGTTTCTCGAGCGAGAACTCTACGATGCCGAACGCGGCGTGCTTTATCGAAGTTGGCGCTTGGGCCGGGGAGCCGTGGAGGCTTTTGCCGAAGACTACGCATTCCTGATCCAAGGGCTGTTGGATCTTTATGAAGCCGGATTCGATGTGCATTGGCTCCAGTGGGCTTGCCGATTGCAGGAGACGATGAACGCCCGTTTCTGGGACAAAGACCGCGGCGGTTTTTTCAACTCGCAAGCTGGTGACCCCGCGATCGTGCTACGGCTGAAAGAAGATTACGACGGTGCGGAACCCGCCGCGAGTTCCGTGGCCGCGATGAATCTTTTCCGCTTGGGCGCGGTGCTCGACCGAGAAATCGCCGCGGTTGAAAGTTATCATTCGCGTGGACGGAGCTGTATCGGTGCGTTTCAAGCGCAGTTGGCGCAAACACCGCAGGCACTGCCGCAGCTGCTTTGTGCCGTTGAGCTCGCTCTTTCTGCTCCGCGCCACGTGGTCCTTGCGGGAGACAAAAGCGCGGAGGATTTTCGAGAGTTGGCCAGCGTGCTCGCCGAGCGGTTGGGGCACCGATACTCGGTGTTGGCCGCGGACGGTGCGATCGGCCAGCAATGGCTCGCGGCGTCGGCCCCGTGGATCGCGGACATGAAGCCGCTGGATGGCCGCGTGACGGCGTACGTCTGCGAAGATTTTAGCTGCCAGTCGCCGGTGACGGAACCTGCAACGTTGAGGGCGTTGCTTTATCCGGAGCGCCAGTTTTGAAGCACAACGATCGCGGGCTTGCGATGGACGCGGCCAGCGATTGGATCGGTCTCTGAGTAGCCGAACCTTTTCTCCACCTGAAAATCCTCACCGTCGAAGATGATCCTGTTGCCCGGGCCGTATTGCGGCAAAGTTTGCTTCGCCTCGGCCATGAGGTGCTGGAAGCTGCGGATGGCGAAACCGCGTGGGAACTTGTGCAGAAAGAATCTGTGCGCGTTGTAGTGAGCGACTGGCTGATGCCTCGGCTGGGCGGATTGGATCTTTGTCGCCGATTACGCGGACGAACCGGCGGCGAGTATGTTTACTTCATTCTCCTGACCAGCAGCGATGCGACCGAGGAGAATCAGCGCGTCGCTGCCGATGCTGGCGTGGATGATTTTTTGACGAAGCCGCTCAATCTCTCGGAATTGTGGACGCGCCTTCGCGTTGCCGAACGTATCCTGCGTTACACGACCCAGGTTCGGCAGCTCGAGGAGCTCCTGCCGATTTGCACCTACTGCAAAAAAATCAGAGACGACCAAAATTATTGGCAGCAGATGGAAGGTTACATCAACGAACGTACTGGAAGTGAGTTTAGTCACTCGATCTGCCCCGACTGTTACACGCGAGTCGTCATCCCGGAATTGGACAAGCTTCGCCAGTCGAATACGAAAAAGTAACCGAGCCATCTCGCCATCGTGAACGAAGACGTCGTCAAAAGGCTCGAAGAGAAGATCGCGTATTTGGAACACCATGTCACTGAGCAAGACAAGGTGATGCTGGAATTTTCCGAGGATCTCGCGCGCCTGCGGCGCGAGCTGAAGTTGCTCGCTGCCCGGCCGGCCGGCAGCGACTCCGCGGGCACTGAAAACGACGCGTCGAACGAGGAGCGTCCGCCGCATTATTAAACGAAATCGCTCCGCACGATTTTCGCGCGGAGCGATCTTCACAAACCCGACGGCGGATGATCCACCGCTAGATCAAGGGATGACGGGCTGCTACTCAGCAGCGTTGCGATACGCTGAATCTGCCTGCTGCCAGGCACGGCCGACGCGGTCTTTAGCCGCGTCCCACGTGTCTTTGGAAGCGTTACTCAGATCAGACGCGGCAGTCCGAAGTTGATCGCGGGCTTCGGCCAGGCGAGCGGACGCCGGACCTTTGGCGGCAGCGGCTTTGGCTTCGATTTCTGCGGTGTAAGCGTTGGTTTTCGCTACGAACTCAGCACGCTGATCGTACGAATAATTTTTGATGCTGTCCCACGTGTCGGTGGTGGCCATTGCACTGCCCGGTGTGGCTGACGTTGCAGGCGTTTCGGACGACGCGGTCGAGGCGGGCGTGGTGTTGGCATCACGAGTTTTTGAGCACGCGGAGAGCAGAAGGGCGGTGCCGACGGCGAGGATGCCGGCGGTCTTGGCAAACGAAGAGATAGTTTTCATTTTTTAATCGGTTATTTGGGGATGCTGGAAAACGTGGCGTTGCAGCGACACCGACCGCCAAACAGGTCATCGGTGCCCAAACCTAGAGTGAAGGTGGCGAGCCGCGGAAAAGTCCGGCCACGATAGCGATTAACAAAAGTACGAGGAAGATATAGAACAGAATTCGGGCGACATCAGTCGCCGCTCCAGCGACTCCGGTGAAGCCGAAAACGCCGGCGATCAAAGCAATGACAAGGAAGGTTAGAATCCAGCGAAGCATGATGGTTCGATGCGTTAAGGTTTGTGAAATAGGGACGCGCGCGACAACACGCACCCTAGATTCTGCTGCTTGCGCGGTGCCATTTGAGGGGGGTATCACTCAAGCGTTTGACGCATTTGACATTAAAAATGTCAGACGCTGCAGGGACCCCGTAATACCCCATTCTTTTGATGCGATTTGCTAAATTTTCCGACGCTAATTCGTGCGGCCTGCACGCCAGGCACGTCGGGGAAACCCGTACGCGGCAGCACGGTTGTGCGCGGAGCTATTGAGAGCGGAAAATTGGATACTCAACGCACGACGAAATTCCGTCGTCCTTGCGCGGATCACGATGAGATTATCGGGTTCAGCGCACGCGTTGCTGCAACAAAAGCCTCGGCGCGTTCGGTGATCAAAGACCACCGGGCCTCCCGGATCGCTTGCGGATCGAGAAGTGAGCTGCCCGCCATGGCTGCAAATGCGCCGACGCGTAAAAACTCCGAAATCGTATCTGGGGTCACGCCGCCGATTGGAATCATTTCAACGTGAGGAAGGGACGCGCGAAGCGACTTGATGTACGCGGGGCCGAAGTGTTCGCCGGGAAAAACTTTAGCGGCATCTGCCCCCGCGTCGTGCGCCGCCCCGATGTCGGCGGGCGTGAACGCTCCGCTGAAAACGGCGACGTTGTAGCGCCGGCATAAGGTGATCACGTCGGGGCGCAGCGCAGGGGTTACGATGAAACTGGCACCGGCCAGAATCGCGTTCCGTGCGGTTTCAGGATCAAGCACAGTTCCCAGGCCAAAACGAAAATCAGGCAAAGCGGCCGCCGCTTGTTGCAGTGCGCCGATCACGGCGGGCGTGGTCATGGCAATCTCAACACTGTTGAGTCCGCCCGCCGACAATGCTCGGGCGGAGTTGATGAGCTGCGAGGCAGTATCCGCGGCGAGCAAGCCGATGATTTTCTCCGTGCGAATTTGGGCAAGAACCGTGTCTTTTTTCACAACCGGGCCGAGTGTGTGAGCGACGCCCGCGAGGGCGAGAAAGGAAATCAATTCTCAGGAGACCGGAAGATAGCCAGCGTTTTTTCATCTCTGGCGATATTGGAGGACAAGCTCGCCGCCGAATGGGGGCCGCATGGCCAATGATCGATGATGGACGCGGCGCATGGTGAAATTGACGCCGCGCCAGCGGTCGCCGAAAATCGAATAATGAACGATTCGTGTCCGTCCGGCGCTCGGCCAGAGATCGTTGTGTTCTCCGATGGCGTGTCTGCGAACAATCCGGGACGCGATGAGTGCATCCTGCATCCGCCGAAATCACCGGTGGATCATGATTCTCCAGCGAGTGCGAAAATCGGGCTTTACCGGTCGCTGTTTCGCGGCCGGGACGATATCTATGCGCGACGATTCGAGAGCGCGAAGTCAGGCCGCTCTGGATACGCGCCGGCATGCGGCAACGAATGGGTGCGGGGCGTGTGCGAGAAGCCGCGGATCAAATGCGCGGATTGCCCCAACCGCCGATTTCTGCCGATCACGGACGAGGTCGTTCGCTGTCACTTGTCCGGCCGTGATCCGCAGGGGGGCCGCGACTTCGTGATGGGCGTGTATGCGATGTTGCAGGACGAGACGTGCTTTTTCCTGGCGATCGATCTGGACGGATCGGAGTGGAGCAAGGATGCATGTGCGCTCGTCGAGACCTGCCGGCGGCTCGAGGTGCCCGCGGCGTTGGAGCGCTCGCGATCCGGCAATGGCGGACACGTCTGGTTGTTCTTCGTCGAACCGATCCCGGCCAGCCTTGCGCGCAAACTCGGATCGCATCTGCTGACCGAAACGATGGAACGACGGCCCGAAATCGGGCTGCGTTCCTACGACCGGCTCTTCCCGAACCAGGATACGTTACCAAAGGGCGGCTTCGGAAATTTGATCGCGCTGCCGCTGCAAAAACTTGCCCGACGGCACGGCAACAGCGAATTCCTCGACGACCAATTGCAACCCTGCCCGGACCAGTGGGCGTTCCTGGCATCGCTGCGCAAGCTGAGCCGCGGAGAAGTCGAGGCGCTGGTGCGCGACGCCGAGGCACGCGGTCGCGTGGTCGGTGTGCGCATGGCGGTGGCGGATGAGGACGATGACTCGCCGTGGGCTTTGCCACCCTCACGCCGACGGCAAGATCCGCCGATCGAGGGACCGTTGC